>NZ_JBJZOG010000021.1:0-81590 GCF_047200535.1 Micromonospora mangrovicola
CAGTCGCGAACGGAAGGTCGGCACGGTGAACCACATCGGGGACGCCGTGGTCTGGCTGAACGACCCGCTGAACTGGACGAACCCGGGCGGCATCCTGGACCGGCTCGGCGAGCACCTGACCATCTCCGCGCTGGCCGTGCTGCTCGGCTGCCTGGTGGCCTGGCCGATCGGGCTGTGGCTCGGGCACAGCGGTCGGGGCGGCGGTGCGGTGCTGCTGGTCTCCAACGTGACGCTGGCGGTCCCGACCCTGGCGCTGCTCACCATCCTGCCGCTGACTTTCCTCGGCTTCGGCCGGCCGGCGGTGGTGGTCGCGCTCGCGGTGTTCGCGGTTCCGCCGCTGCTGGCCAATGCGTACACCGGGGTGCGGCAGGCGGACGCGGAGGCGCGGGACGCGGCGCGCGGGATGGGGCTCTCCGGCGGGCAGCTGCTGCGCCGGGTGGAGCTGCCGCTCGCGGTGCCGTACCTGGCGGCCGGATTCCGGACCGCCGCGGTGCAGGTGGTCGCCACCGCGGCGCTCGCCTCGTTCGTCAACGGCGGCGGGCTCGGGCAGATCATCCGGGCCGGCTTCGGGCTGGACATCGCGGCCGGCGGCGGGCAGATCATCGCCGGCGGCGTGCTGGTGGCCGGGCTGGCGCTGCTGGTCGAGGGGGTGTTGGCGCTGGTGGAGCGGGTGATCACGCCGCGTCCGCTGCGCCGGGCACGGCGGCCGGCGAACCGGCGCGCGGCGGACGCCACGGCGGGCGGCTGACCCGTACGGCGGCACCGGGTGACGATCCGGTGACAAAGTCGCTCAGAGTTTGTCGGTCGGGCGTGGAGGATATTGGCTGGACTCGCGGGCGGCCGACCGGATCGCCCGTCGGACACGCGGCCGGCCCGACATGGGCCGCGCCGGGACACGGAAGGCGGGCAACTGATGCTTGCACGTTCACGGCTGGCCGTCGGCGCGCTCGGTGCCCTCGCCGCGGCGGGGCTCCTCACCGGTTGCGGCGACGCCGGCTCATCCGGCACCGACGCCCCGCAGCAGGGCGCCTCGGGTGCCGGCTGCGCCCCGGTCGCCGGCGACAAGCTGGTCGTGCTCACTGACGACAAGAAGCTCCAGAACACCGACAACGTCATCCCGGCGATCAACGCCAAGGCGGCCACGCCGCAGCTCGTAGCCGCGCTGGACAAGGTCTCCGCGAAGCTGGACACTCCCAAGCTGATCGAGCTGAACCGCTCGGTCGACATCGACCGCAAGACCCCGCAGGTCGCGGCGAAGGAGTTCGCCGACGCGAACGGTGTCACGGAGGGCGTCGAGAAGGGGCCGGGCGGCCAGATCACCGTCGGTGCCGGCAACTTCAGCGAGAGCCAGATCATCGCGGAGCTCTACAAGATCTCGCTCACCGCCGCCGGCTACCAGGTCAAGGTGCAGACCATCGGCAACCGCGAGCTCTACGAGCCGGCCCTGGAGAAGGGCGAGATCCAGGTCGTCCCGGAGTACGCGGCCACCATGGCCGAGTTCCTCAACACCAAGGCCAACGGCAAGGACGCCCAGCCGGTCTCCTCGCCGGACCTGGACAAGACCGTCGAGGCGTTGAAGGCCGAGGGGCAGAAGGCCGGCATCACCTTCGGCCAGCCCGCCGAGGCGCAGGACCAGAACGCCTTCGCGGTCACCAAGGCCTTCGCCGACAAGTACCAGGTGGCCACGCTCTCCGACCTGGCCAGCAAGTGCTCCGGCCAGGCCACCGTGCTGGCCGGTCCGCCGGAGTGCCCGCAGCGCCCCAAGTGCCAGGCGGGCCTCGTCCAGGTCTACGACTTCAAGGCCGGCTCGTTCAGCTCGCTGGACGCGGGCGGTCCGCAGACCAAGAACGCGTTGAAGACCGGTGCGGCCAGCGTCGGCCTGGTCTTCTCCTCCGACGCGGCGCTCGCCGGCAGCTGACCTGCTGAGACCGTTTCGGGTCGTGGCGCGTCGGACGCCGTGCCACGACCCGGAACGGTCGTCGGTCACCCGGCGGTCCGCAGCGGACCACCGGTGCCCGGCTCCCGCAGCGGTGACCGGAAACCCTGGTCACCGCTGTTTACATCGATGACCTCGACCCGTTCCCTCGCGGGGGATCTCTCGGTAGTCTGCCCGCCATGCCCGCCCCGGTCTCCCCCACCGAGAAGCGCGCCCCGCTGCTGACCGTCCTGTTCTGGATCGGTGTCGCGCTGGCACCGCTGGCTGCCCTGATCCTGCTCGTCGCCGACGGAAACGGTGCACTGCGCTTCGGCGCCGTGCTGGCGATCCTCGCCGTGGTGCTGATCGGCCTGAGCGTCGCGTTGCGCGCGGACAGCGGCGGGACGGCCGGCGTGGAACAGCTGCAGGACCAGATCGAGCAGCTCCGCCGGGAGCTGCGGAGCGAGATTGTGGCCGCCGCGCAACGCGGCAACCAGGCGCTCGACCAGGCCCAGCAGACCCGGGAGCAGGTCGGTGCGCTGCGCCGCCGCCTCGACGCGGCGGCCGCCGCCGCGGGTCTCAGTGGTGCGCCCGCCGAGGAGCCGTCCGCCGCCCGCGCCCGGGTGGCCGCCCCGGAGCCGCACGACGACCGCTACGACCGGTCCGACCAGGGCGGGTCGAGCTGGGGGCAGCCGGCCGGTGAGCGGCGCGGTGAGGAGAGGTCCGCCCGCCGCTCGCAGCCCGGCACCCGCTACGGCGCCGCGCGAGCGGGTGGCGCCGACCGGCCGCTGGCCGGCGTCTATGGCGCCCCACGCACGTCGGAGCCCGAGGCCCGACCGGAACCGGCCCCCCGTCAGGTCGGGGTGGTGCACCACACCGAGACCGTGCACGTCACCACCCGGCACACCATCATGGATGGCAGCGCCGACGCGGGGACGGGCAACCGATACGGCGGATACGCCGGCCGGCGGTCCCCGGACGAGCGCGGTCATGGCGGCGCTGAGCCGGAGGAGCGCTCCTGGTCCGGCTACCGGGGCGCCGACGACGACCGCGGCTGGTCGGGAGCGGACCGTTCCCGGGCCGGCCAGGGTGACGCCTGGGACGACCGTTCGTGGGCCGGCCAGGGCGACGACCGGCCCTGGGCCGGCCAGGGCGGGGCGCGTGAGGAGTGGGGCCGGACCGGTCAGGACGGGGACCGGTTCCGGCCGTCCGGCGCCGCGGCCCGCGACCACTCGTGGGCCGGCACCGGAGAGGTCGGCGCCTCGGGCGGCGACCGCGGCTGGTCGGCCGAGCCGGGTGAGCAGCAATCCTGGTCGTCGCCGGCCGGGCCGGCGGACGGTCGGCCCTGGGACGAACCAGGCGACGACCGCTCCCGGTCGGCGGAGCGGGACGAGCCCGGCCGGGCCGGGCAGGATGCGGGTGGCTGGGCGTCGGCGTACGCCCGGGCCTGGGCCCCGGCGGAGTCCTCCGGGTCGGCCGGTGACCCCGACGACGAGGACAGCGCCTACTGGTCCGAGCTGCGTTCCGGCAACCGGTGGGCCGCGTTGCGGGACGACGAGCACGGCCGGGAGATCCGGCTCGGGGAGCGGCGCTCGGCGGTGCACGCCGACGGCGGTGGCACCGAGTACCGGGTGGAGGACCGCTGGGCGTCGGTCCGTGCGCCGCGCGGCGAGCAGGGTGGCGTCCACGGTGCCGGTGGGCCCGGCGACTGGGCGGAGGAGGGCCGCCCCGCGCTGCCGGCCGGCGGGGTGCCCGTACCGGGCGAGTGGCGTCCCCCGACGCAGCGCAGCGGCCAGCCCGAGTGGCGTCAGGTCGATCCCGAGCCGGTCCGGTACGGCGACGAGCGGTACGGCTACCCGCCGCGCGACGACGTGCCGCGGGCCGGCGGCGCCGGCTCAGCCGACCGCTGGCGCTGACCCGGCTCGTCCGGGAGCGCCGGCGGACAGCTCACTTGTCGATGTCGCCGACCACGAAGAACATCGAGCCGAGGATGGCGATCAGGTCCGGCACCAGGCAGCCTGGCAGCAGCGTGGCCAGCGCCTGCACGTTCGCGTACGAGGCGGTGCGGAGCTTGAGTCGCCACGGGGTCTTCTCGCCCCGGGACACCAGGTAGTAGCCGTTGATCCCGAGCGGGTTCTCGGTCCACGCGTAGGTGTGCCCCTCGGGCGCCTTGACCACCTTGGGCAGCCGGGTGTTCACCGGCCCGGTGAGCCGGTCCACCCGGTCCAGGCACTGCTCGGCGAGGTCGAGCGAGGCGTACACCTGGTCGAGCAGCACCTCGAAGCGGGCGTGGCAGTCCCCGGCGGTCCGGGTCACCACCGGCACGTCGAGCTGGTCGTACGCCAGGTAGGGCTCGTCCCGGCGCAGGTCCAGGTCCAGCCCGGAGGCCCGGGCGACCGGCCCGGAGGCGCCGAACGCGGC
Organism: Micromonospora mangrovicola; assembly: GCF_047200535.1. Classification (NCBI taxonomy): domain Bacteria; kingdom Bacillati; phylum Actinomycetota; class Actinomycetes; order Micromonosporales; family Micromonosporaceae; genus Micromonospora; species Micromonospora mangrovicola. The sequence continues at coordinate 4,337 of NZ_JBJZOG010000021.1, forward strand.
GGCGTCCGCGGCCGACAGCACCCCGATCCCGACGGTACGGGCCAGGAAGATCTCGTTGCGGCGGATCAGGTTGTCCAGGTCGGGCATCCGCCGGCGTACCTCGCCGATGGCCGCCCGCGCCCGCCCGGTCCAGCCGGCCGGAACTTCCTCCTTCAACCCGCCGACCCGGTTGAACATGTAGTGGATCCGGCCGCCGGAGACCTCCTCCATCACCGCCTGGATGGTCTCCCGCTCCCGGAAGGCGTAGAAGACCGGGGTGATCGCGCCGATCTCCAGCGGGTACGAGCCGAGGAACATCAGATGGTTGAGCACCCGGTTCAGTTCGGCGAGCGCCATCCGCAGCCAGACCGCGCGCTCGGGCACCTCCATGCCCATCAGCCGTTCCACCGCGAGCACCACGCCCAACTCGTTGGAGAAGGCGGAGAGCCAGTCGTGCCGGTTGGCGAGCACGATGATCTGCCGGTAGTCGCGTACCTCGAAGAGCTTCTCCGCGCCCCGGTGCATGTAGCCGACGATCGGCTCGGCGGCGATCACCCGCTCGCCGTCGAGCACCAGCCGCAGCCGCAGCACGCCGTGCGTGGACGGGTGCTGCGGCCCGATGTTCAGCACCATGTCGGTGCCGAGCTGCTCGCCGCCGGCCCCGGTGCCGACGGTCAGTTCGCGGAGGTCGCCGGCGTCCGTGGTCATGTCCGTCATCGTGCCATGACGGTGGGCCGGGGCAGGTGCGGGAGCGACCGGGTTCGGCCGGTCGGCCGGTACTCGGCCGCTGTGCCGGCCCCTACCATCCTTGGACGTGGAACGTACGGAGATCGACGGGGTGCCCGTGCTGTGGGCCGCCGGGCCCGCGCCGCTGAGCGCCGCTCTCGTGTTCGGCTGCGGCGCCCGGGACGAGACGTTCCGCAGCATCGGCGTGACGCACCTGGTGGAGCACCTGGCGATGGGGACCCTGCCCCGGGTGCACCACGAGCGGAATGCGGCGGTCGATCTCGAACTCACCGCCTTCACCGCGACCGGTCGGCCGGAGCAGATCGTGGACTTCCTGGACGGCGTCTGCCGGGCGCTGGCCGCCCTGCCGCTCGACCGGATCGGCAAGGAGGCCGGGGTGCTCGCCGCGGAGGGTGGGCATTGCGCCCATCCCAGCGTGGAAGGGCTGCTGCACCAGCGCTTCGGTGCGCAGGGGCCAGGTCTGGCGCCGCTGGTCGGGCCGGGCTTCGACCGGATCGCGCCGGAGATGGTGTCCGGGCACGCGGCCCGCTTCTTCGTCGCCGGCAACGCCGTGCTGATCCTGACCGGTCCGCCCCCGCAGGGGCTGCGGCTGCCGCTGCCGCCGGGGCCGAGAGCGGCGCATCCGGTACCGGTGCCGCTGCCGACGTCCGGGCCGATCTGGTTCAACGGCGTCGTGCCGGAGGTGGGGCTGTCCCTGCTCGGCCGTCGGGACGCGGCCTGGCGACTGGGCATGGGAGTGCTGGCGGAGCGGATGGAACGGGTGGCCCGCCACCAGCACGGGCTCAGCTACGACGTGGGTGGCGACGTCACGCTGGTCGACGCCGACCGGCGGCTCTACTCGATCACGGTGGACGCCCGCGAGGGGCAGGAGGGCGCGGTCGCCCGGCTGCTCTGGGCGGAGCTGCGCCGGCTCGCCGACGAGGGGCCCACCGAGGCCGAGCTGGCCGAGGAGTGCGCGGCGGCCCGGGAACTCCACGACGATCCGCGGACGGTGGAGGCGGAACTCCTGGAGGCGGCCGCGGCCGAGCTGTTCGGCCTGCCGTACACCCCGAGCGCGGAGCGGCTGGCCGAGCGCGCGACGGTGACCCCGGAGGACGTCAGCCGCCGGCTCCGGGAGGCGCTGGACACCGTCCAGCTGGTGGTCCCGCCCGAGGTCCGGGTGGAGCTTTCCGGGCTGGCCGAGGGGGGTTGCCGGCGGTCCCGGGAGGAGCCGACCGGGCGGGTCTTCCGACCGCCGCTGCTGGCCAAGCTGATCACGCGGGACGCTCGTGGGCTGCGGCTGATCCTGACCGACGACGGGGTCGCCCTGCGTGATCCCGATGGGGACGTGCACCTGGTGCGGTTCTCGGAAGTGGTCGGTGTCGAGGAGGACGGCGCGGAGCGCACCGTCTTCGGCCGGCACGGCTGTCACGTACCGGTGGACCCGGTGCTGTTCCGGGGTGCGGAGGCCGTGGTGCGGGCGGTCGACGCAGCGGTGCCGGCCGAGCTCCGCTATCCGCGCTCGGCGCTCACTCCGGCGGACTGAGGGGCAGCGGCGGGAGGGCGACCGGTTGCCGCAGCCACCAGTGCCCGCCGAGGCCGGCCGGGTCGGTCAGTTCGGCCACCGTCGACGCGGTGGCCAGCGCGCGCAAGTAACCGGCCGGGTCGCGGGTGGCCAGGCTCAGCGGTGGCCGGCCGCCGTCGGCCCCGAGCGCCCGTAGCGCCTCCCGCTGCGAGACCAGGGCGTACGCGCACCGGGCGACCCGCTCGCCGGCGGCGGCGACCGAGTCCATGGCGACGTGCGCGGTGACATCGCACGACCCGTCGGGTACCGGTTCGAGCTGCCGCCCGCCCCGGTACCCGGTCAAGGTCCCGCCCATCGGCCGAACCTCCCGCAGATGCCCGTAGTCCACCGCCACCGCAAGTCCCCGCTCGATGTGCCGTACGGCACCGGCCCAGGCCTCGTCGCGGGTCCGGCCGATCTCGGCTCTCGCACCGGTGGGGGACCCCGCGGTGGCCGGCCCGGTCGCGTCGTCCACCGGAGCCGGCCACCAGCGGTCCAGCCAGTCGGCGTCCTCGGCGCCGACCGCGTCGCCCACCGACTCCTCGCCCGTCGTCGGGTCCACCAGCAGGTAGCGCCAGCCGTCGTCGGCCCACACCGCCAGGTCCAACGGGACGTTGTCCAGCCACTCGGTGGCCACCAGCAGACCGGTGATCCCCGCAGGGATCTCGTGGGTCCAGTGGATCTCGGGGGGCAGGTCGTCGGGGCGCGGCGCCTTCTCGACGGCGGTGAGGCGTATCCGGTCGGCGAGTGGGGGTGGGACGGGGGGCGCGGGCTCCCCGGCAACTCCGCCGTCGAGCGACAGGGACCGCAGGAGTTCCCCCCGGCCGGCACCCACGTCCACCACGTCGAGACGAGGCGGATGGTCGAGTGACCGGTCGATGGAGCCGATGAGACGCACGAGGCAACTGGAGAACACGGGGGAGGCGTGCACGCTGGTGCGGAAGTGGGCGGCCGGTCCCGCGCCCGAGACGAAGAAGCCGTCGGGCCCGTAGAGCGCCCGGTCCATCGCCACCCGCCAGGGCAGCCGCTCGATGCAGGTCACCCGCCGACGGTACGGGCCGCGGCGGCGATCCGGACCGACCCGGGGGTGACCGTGGAAACCCCGCTGCCGCGGCCGGTGAAGGTTTTCACACATCCTTGTCCCGGTTCCGTAACCCCGGCGCATACTTGCGATCGACCGGTACCCCCTCCGAGGACTGGATCGACTGCCATGAGCGCACCGCTGCGCCCGCGTCCGGCCGCCCCGCCCGGGCCTGCCGTGACGCCGGCTGACGCCCGGTCGGGCGCCCCGCTCGTCTTCCCCCGCACCCTCACCGTCGGCGTGATCGGCGCGGGCCGGGTCGGCGCCGTGCTCGGCGCGGCCCTCGCCACCGCCGGTCATCGGGTGGTCGCCGCCTCCGGCGCCTCCGGGACCGCGAAGGCGCGGCTGGCGCTGCTGCTGCCGCAGACCCCGAACCGTTCCGCGACCGCCGTCGCCCGTGCCGCCACCGACCTGCTGATCGTGGCGGTACCGGACGACGCCCTCGCCGGGGTGGTCGCCGGGCTCGCCGGGACCGGCGCGCTGCGCCCCGGCCAGGTCGTCGCGCACACCTCCGGCGCGCACGGGCTGGGCGTCCTCGCCCCGGCCGCCGCCGCCGGCGCCCGGCCGCTCGCGCTGCACCCGGCGATGACCTTCACCGGTACGCCGGACGACCTGACCCGCCTCCCCGGCATCTCGTACGGGGTGACCGCCCCGGCCGAGCTGCGCCCGTTCGCCGCCCGGCTGGTCGCCGACCTCGGTGGGGTGCCCGAGTGGGTGGCGGAGGGCGACCGGCCGCTCTACCATGCGGCCCTGGCGCACGGCGCGAACCACCTGGTGACCCTGGTCAACGAGGCGGCCGACCGGCTGCGCGACGCCGGGGTGGACCGGCCGGAGAAGGTGCTCGCCCCGCTGCTGCGGGCCGCTCTGGGGAACGCCCTGCGGCTCGGCGACGACGCGCTCACCGGCCCGGTTTCCCGGGGCGACGCGGGCACCGTACGCCGGCACCTGGAGCGGCTCGCGGCGACCGCCCCGGAATCCGTGCCCCCCTACCTGGCGTTGGCCAGACGGACCGCGGATCGGGCCATCGCGGCCGGCCGGCTGCGCCCGGCGGACGCGGAGTCGCTGCTGGACGTGCTGAGTGGGATCCATCGGGAGGTGGCTGCGTGACCGAGCTGGCGCACACGCGCAAGGAGCTGGCGGCGGCGCGGGACGGCCTGACCGGCCGCGTCGGCGTGGTGATGACCATGGGCGCGCTGCACGCCGGGCACGAGACGCTGCTGCGGGCCGCCCGGGAGCAGGCGGATCACGTGATCGTCACGATCTTCGTGAATCCGCTCCAGTTCGGCCCGAACGAGGACTTCGACCGGTATCCGCGCACCCTCGACGCCGATCTGGAGATCTGCCGGCGGGCCGGCGCGGACGTGGTCTTCGCCCCGGCGGTGGCCGACATGTACCCGGACGGCCAGCCGACGGTCCGGGTGAACCCGGGCCCGCTCGGCGAGGACCTGGAGGGGTTGAGCCGGCCCGGCTTCTTCCACGGGGTGCTCACCGTGGTCCTGAAGCTGCTCCAGCTCACCCGCCCCGACCTGGCCTTCTTCGGCGAGAAGGACTACCAGCAACTGGCCCTGGTGCGGCGGATGGCCCGCGACCTGGACGTGCCGGTGGAGGTCGTCGGCGTGCCGACCGTCCGCGAACCGGACGGCCTGGCCCTGTCGTCCCGCAACCGGTACCTGTCCGCCGAGGAGCGCCAGGCGGCGCTGAGCCTGTCCGCCGCGTTGCGGGCCGGGGCGGAGGCCGCCGGGCAGGGCGCGGACGCGGGCGCGGTGCTGGCCGCCGCCCACCGCGGCTTCGACGCCGGCACGCCCGGCGCCCGTCTCGACTACCTGGTGCTCACCGACGGCGACCTGGAGCCGGGGCCGGTCGCCGGCCCGGCCCGGCTGCTGATCGCGGCCTGGGTCGGCACCACCCGCCTGATCGACAACGCGGCGATCCAGCTCGCCCCGCGTTCCTGACCACCCACCACAACCCGCTGAGAGGGACCCCGATGCTCCGGACCATGCTCAAGTCGAAGATCCACCGGGCCACGGTGACCCAGGCCGACCTGCACTACGTCGGCTCGGTGACCGTGGACGAGGACCTGCTCGACGCGGCCGACCTGCTTCCCGGCGAGCAGGTGGCGATCGTGGACATCACCAACGGGGCGCGGCTGGAGACGTACGTGATCCCGGGGCGGCGGGGCAGCGGCGTGATCGGCATCAACGGCGCCGCCGCGCACCTGGTGCACCCGGGCGACCTGGTCATTCTCATCTCGTACGGGCAGATGGACGACGCCGAGGCGCGGACGTACCAGCCCCGGGTGGTGCACGTCGACGCCGACAACAAGGCCGTCGACCTCACCGCCGACCCGACCACGGCCGCCCCCGGCACCGCCGGCGACCCGGTCCCGAACCCCCTCGCCGCCGCCCTGAACTGATCCGGGCCGGCGAACGCGCTCTGTCACCGGAAGGTCATTTACGGCTACCCTGAGCGGACCGTCGGACTGACGGTCGTCGGCTGGGGAGGCCGCGATGCGCCGTGCGATGACGAGCCTGGTCACCGCGTTCGTCGCGGGGGCCGTGCTGACCGGCTGCGCCACGATGGACGGGCTGGACGGGGATCTCACCGACGACTGGCGGGCCCTGCCGGCCGCGGGCGCGTTCACCCCGGCGGCCGGGGTCTGCCAGATCGCCGACTTCACCCCCACGGTCAGCCCGGCCGGGTACGAGCTGGTGGGCTGCGACCTGCCGCACCGGGTGGAGACGGTGCACGTCGGTGCCTTCGCCGTCGACCGCGCCGCGCCGCCGGCTGTCGGCTCCGCCGAGCTGCGCACCGCGTTCGCCGACTGCGACACCCGCGCCACCGCTTTCGTGGGCGACGACTGGCGGGCCGGACGGCTCCGCCTGGCCGTGGCGCTGCCCACCGGGCCCGGCTGGGCGGCCGGCTCCCGCTGGTACCGGTGCGACCTGACCGAGTTGACCACGGTCGAGCCGGCGGCGCAGGCGGTGGCCCGGACGGGCAGCCTGCGGGACGCGCTCAAGGGGCCGTCCCCGCTGCGGCTGGGCTGCCAGCGCACCGGCGGGGACGCGCGGGCCCGGACCCTGGTCCCGGTGGACTGCCGCACCGGGCACGACGTCGAGTTCGTCGGGGTGTGGGCGGCGCCGGACCGGCCGTACCCGACGAAGGACGCCGAATGGGCCCCGCTCTACACCGGCTGCAACACCGTCCTGGCGAAGTACGTCGGCGTGCCGGACGACCCGATGCTGCGGTTCCGCAGCGGGGTGGTGGTTCGCCCGCCCGGTGCCGGCCGGTGGACCGCCGGCGACCGGGGCGTCCGCTGCTACCTCTGGCTGGCCGACCGTACGGTGACCGCTTCGCTCGAGGGTGCCGGCCCGGCCGGCCTGCCGGTCCGGACGAGGTAGTCCGCAAACGCCGCCGCGGCCAGCACCGCCGCCGCCGCCGCGGCCGGCCCGGCCCTGGGTGAGTCACTAGCACCCGACGGCAGCGGCCGCACCCACCGGACGGGACGAGGTAGCCCGAACCACTCGTCCCGCCCCCGCCGCCCGGGATGAGGAGCCTTCGGGTTGACTGTGCTCATGGACCTTCCGACCGTCGACCTGCCGGCCCTGCCCGGGCTGCTCGCCGCGCCCGCTCCCGGCTGGGTGGAGACCACCGACGTGATCGTCGTCGGCTCCGGGGTCGCCGGGCTCACCGCGGCACTGCACCTGCGCGAGGCGGGGCTGCACGTCACCGTGGTCACCAAGGTCGACATGGACGAGGGCTCCACCCGCTGGGCCCAGGGCGGGATCGCCGCGGTGCTCGACCCGTCCGACACGCCGGCCGCGCACGCGTACGACACCGAGGTGGCCGGGGTGGGCCTCTGCGACCCGGCGGCGGTCCGGGTGCTGGTGGAGGAGGGGCCGACCCGGCTGCGTGAGCTGATGCGGCTCGGCGCGGAGTTCGACCGCAACCCGGACGGCTCCCTGATGCTGACCCGGGAGGGCGGCCACCGGGCCGACCGGATCGTGCACGCCGGCGGCGACGCGACCGGTGCCGAGGTGCAGCGCGCGCTGCACGCGGCGGTCCACCGCGACCCGTGGATCCGGCTGGTCGAGCACGCGCTGGTGCTGGACCTGCTGCGCGCCCCCGGCGACGGCCCCGACGGGCTCGGCCCGGCCTGCGGTATCACCCTGCACGTGCTCGGCGAGGGCAGCGAGGACGGCGTCGGGGCGATCCTGGCCCGGGCGGTGGTGCTGGCCACCGGCGGCATGGGCCAGATCTTCGCGGCCACCACCAACCCGGCGGTCTCCACCGGCGACGGGGTTGCGCTGGCCATGCGGGCCGGCGCGGCGGTCACCGACGTGGAGTTCGTCCAGTTCCACCCGACGGCGCTGATCGTGCCGGAGGGGGGCAGCGGTGCCGGGCTGGCCCAGCAGCCGTTGGTCTCGGAGGCGCTGCGCGGTGAGGGCGCCCACCTGGTCGACGGCGACGGCAAGCGGTTCATGGTCGGCCAGCACGAGCTGGCTGAGCTGGCCCCCCGGGACGTGGTGGCCAAGGCCATCCACCGGGTGCTGCTCGCCACCGGTGCGGACCACGTCTGGTTGGACGCCCGGCACCTCGGCGGCGACTTCCTGGCCGCGCGGTTCCCGACCATCGTCGCCTCCTGTCTGGCCATCGGCGTGGATCCGGCCGCCGACCTGATCCCGGTCGCCCCGGCCGCCCACTACGCCTCCGGTGGCGTCCGTACCGACCTGCGCGGCCGCACCTCCATCCCCGGCCTGTACGCCTGCGGCGAGGTCGCCTGCACCGGCGTGCACGGCGCGAACCGGCTGGCCAGCAACTCGCTGCTGGAGGGGCTGGTCTTCTCCCGGCGGATCGCCGAGGACATCGCCGTCGGGCTGCCCGAGCAGGCCAGGCCGGCGGAGGCCGGCGCCTGGGTCGGCGGCCAGGGCTGGTTGGTGCCGGCCGGGGGCACCCCGACCCTGCAGCGGGCGATGACCCGGGGCGCGGGCGTGCTCCGCTCGGCGCCGACCCTGGCCGCCACCGCCGGCATGCTGACCGAGCTGGGGCAGGGCCGAGGCGTTCCGCGGACCGCCGACTGGGAGGCGACGAACCTGCTCACCGTGGCGTCGACGCTGGTCGCCGCCGCGTACGCCCGCCAGGAGACCCGGGGTTGCCACTGGCGGGAGGACTTCTCAGTCGCCGACGACCGGTGGCTGGGCCACCTCGTCGGCGCGATCGGGGCGGAGAATCGGTTGGCCGAGCGGTGGGAGGGTCAGCGGTGACCCGGTCCGGTGAGTTCCGCGGTTGCGAAAGAGGGAGGCCCTGGTGAGGGAGTCGACGGAGCGGGCGTTGCGGGACGGCGGCCTGGACCCGGAACAGGTGCGGCGGGTGATCGTCGACGCCCTCACCGAGGACCTGGGGCCCGACTTTCTCGACGTCACCAGCGTCGCCACCATCCCCGACGCGCAGAACGACACCGGTGACCTGGTCGCCCGGGCCGACGGCGTGGTGGCCGGGCTGCCCGTCGCCGCGGCTGTGTTCGAGCTGGTGGGCGAGGTGACCGGGGCGGACCGTACGGTCGAGGTGTCGCTGGTGGCCCACGACGGGCAGCGGGTGGCGCGCGGTGACGTGCTGGCGACGGTGACCGGCCCGACCCGGCTGCTGCTCACCGCCGAGCGCACCGCGCTGAACCTGCTCTGCCGGATGTCCGGGGTGGCCACCCACACCCGCGCCTGGGCCGATGCCCTGGCCGGTACGAAGGCGACCGTGCTCGACACCCGCAAGACGACGCCCGGCCTGCGCGTCTTGGAGAAGTACGCGGTCCGGGCCGGCGGCGGCACCAACAAGCGGATGGGCCTGCACGACGTCGCGATGATCAAGGACAACCACAAGGTCGCGGCGGGTGGCGTCGCGGCCGCCTACCGGCGGGTCCGGGAGGCGTTCCCGGACGTGCCGGTGCAGGTCGAGGTGGACACCCTGGCCGAGGCGGTGGAGGCGGTCGAGGCCGGGGCGGACTTCCTGCTGCTGGACAACATGACCCCGGCGCAGCTGCGCGAGGTGGTCGCCACGGTGGGCGACCGGGCCGAGCTGGAGGCGACCGGCGGACTGACCCTGCCGGTGGTGGCCGAGTACGGCGCGACCGGCGTCGACTTCCTCTCGGTGGGCGCGCTGACCCACTCCTCGCCGATCCTGGACATCGCGCTGGACCTGCGGGAGGAGTGACGGTCAGGCCCGCTGCCGGCTGAGCGTGGTGGTGGTGACCAGGTTGAAGATGACCTGGTTCTCGGTGTCCTCACCGGCGTCCAGTCCGTACTTGGCGCGGAAGAGTTGGAGCGCCCGGTGGTAGACCTCGGGCGGCTCCAGCTCGTCCGCCTCGCCGAGGGTGAACGCCTCGCCGGCCACCTCCGGTCGGTCCAGCACGACGCTCAGCCCGCTGAGGCCGTGCCGTGCCACGTTGCGGACCAGGTCGGCGCCGGAGATGAACCAGGTGCCGTCCACCCGTACGTAGCGGGCCTCGCAGGATTCCAGCTCCGTGCCGCTGTGCCAGAGGCAGACGCGCAGGGTGAGGCAGGCGTCGAGGTCGGGCAGCGGCGCGGTCTCCCAGAGCTCCGTGAACCGGTCCTCCACGAACTCGCCGAGCGGGGTGGAGACGAACGCCTCCAACTGCTGGGCGTCGAAGGTCTTGCCGGTGACCGGAAAGAACGAGATGAAGGCCTTGTGATCCCAGCGGTACATCTGGACCGAGGGGGCGGTGGCGTAGAGCCGGACCTGGAGCCGCGACCGGGCGGCCGGCGTGAGCTGCTGCTGGAGCTTGCCGAAGTGATAGAGGTTGTTGTTGATCGCGAGGGCGGTGTCGGCCCGGCGCAGCTCCTCGGCGCGCAGCCGTACGGCCGGTGAGTCCGGGTCGAGCAGCAGCACCTTGACCACCGCGCCGTTGGCCAGCGCGAAGCGCAGCGCGACGAGGAAGCGCGTCGTGTAGGGGCCCTCCAGCATGCTGGTGAAGGTCTCCAGGATGGCGACGATCTCCCGGGACTGCCCGACCCGCTGGATCAGCGCGTCCCGGTCAAGTCGCGGGTGCTCGATGATGGTCGCCGTCTGAAGTTCGCGGAAGAGCGGGTTGAGCACCAGGTAGGTCAGCAGCGTCATGATCAGCGCGGCGCCGATGTTGAGGTAGAGGTCGCCGAGGAAGGTCTGCCCGTCGCGCTGCTCGGACCGCCAGGCCTGTACGGTCATCCAGAGCGCGCCGCCGGCCAGTACCGCCAGCACCAGCACGTGCCGCCGGCGCCGGAGCAGGGCGTTGCGCCCCCGGACCCACCACATCCTCGACATGTCCGCTCCCCGTCCGGTCGTGCCGTGGATCGAAAAATTGTCATGCCGCGATGGGTTCAGGATACGTTCCCGGTACCGCTCCGCGTCCCTGTGGTCGCGGGTTGTCTAGGCTGCGGGCGTGCTGCTCTGCATCGACATCGGAAACACCAACACCGTGCTGGCGACCTTCGACGGCGACAAGCTGGTGCACTCCTGGCGGATCAAGACCGACGCCCGTTCCACCGCGGACGAGCTGGGTCTGATGTTCCGCGGGCTGCTGGCCGGTGACGCCGTGGAAATCACCGGGGTGGCCGCCTGCTCGACGGTGCCGGCCGCGCTGCGTTCGCTGCGCACCATGCTGGCCCGCTACTACGCGGACCTGCCCAGCGTGATCGTCGAGCCCGGAGTACGCACCGGGGTGCAGCTCGCCATCGACAACCCGAAGGAGGTGGGCGCGGACCGCGTGGTGAACACCCTGGCCGCGTACACCCTCTACGGCGGCCCGTCGATCGTGGTGGACTTCGGCACCACCACCAACTTCGACGTGATCAGCGGCCGGGGCGAGTTCCTCGGTGGCGCGTTCGCGCCGGGCATCGAGATCTCCTTCGACGCGCTCGCCGCTCGCGCCGCCCAGCTGCGCAAGGTGGAGGCGACGAAGCCGCGGTCGGTGATCGGCAAGAACACCGTGGAGTGCCTCCAGGCCGGCCTCTACTTCGGCTTCGCCGGCCAGGTGGACCGGATCGTCGAGCGGATGGCGGAGGAGCTGGGCGAGGTGAAGGCGGTGATCGCCACCGGCGGCCTGGCCTCGCTGGTGCTCAACGAGTGCCGCACCATCACCCACCACGAGCCGATGATCACGCTGATCGGCCTGCGCATGGTCTATGAGCGCAACACCTGATCTTCGTGGGGTGGTTCAGCGCCGTCGGGAGCGGAGGACCACGGTGCGGTAGGGCATCTCGATCGTTCCCCGCCCGGCCAGGTCCGGATGGGTGGCGAAGAGGTCAGCCAGCTCGCGGTCGATCTTTTCCTGCTCCTCGGGCGAGGCGGTGAGCCAGTAGGAGCGGGTGTGCAGCATGCCGACCACCTCGTCCGGGGTGAGCGTGGTGGTGTGCCGGAACTCGCCCGCCGCGACCGGCTCGAAGGCGGGTCCGAAGTCGGCGTACCTGTCGATCACGTTGCCGGCGTTGTCGCCGAGGTGGGCGACGCGGCTCAGCTCGGCGACCCAGGCCACCCGCTCGTCACGGGTGTTCCAGATCGGGGCGAACGTCCCACCCGGTCGCAGCACGCGGGCGATCTCGGCGTGCGCCCGCTCCCTGTCGAACCAGTGGTAGGCCTGGCCGACCAGCACCGCGTCCGCCGACCCGTCCGGCAGCGCCACCGACTCGGCGCTGCCGTCCAGCGCCGCCGTGCCCGGGGTGGCGACCGCCAGTTGCGCCCGCATCCCCGGATCCGGCTCCACCGGTACGACCTCGTAACCGAGCCCGAGCACGCCGCGGGTGAGGATGCCGGTGCCCGCGCCGAGGTCGACCACCCGGGCGGGAGCGGGCACCCCGTCCAGCGCCCAGCGCAGCGCCTCCTGCGGATAGCGGGGGCGGAACCGGTCGTACTCGGCGGCGGCCGCGCCGAAGGAGAGCGCGTGAGTGGGGTCCGTCATGGGCGGCAGGTTATCCCGTAACGGTCGGCAGGGGCCTTGAGTACGCTCATGGGCTGACCCGCCGATATTTCTCCAAGCCTGAGGAAGCTGCCGTGACCGAGCAGAACGCCCTGCCAGTGGACCCCGCCGACGACCTTCCCGAGCAGATGAAGGTCCGCCGGGAGAAGCGGGACCGGATGCTCGCCGAGGGTGTCGAGCCCTACCCGGTCGGCTTTCCCCGGACCAGCACCCTGGCGCGGATCCGGGAGCGCTATGCCGACCTGCCCACCGACACCGCCACCGGCGACCGCGTCTCGGTCACCGGCCGGGTGATCTTCGTACGCAACACCGGCAAGCTCTGCTTCGCCACCCTCCGCGACGGGGACGGCACCGAGCTGCAGGCGATGCTCTCGCTGGACCGGGTCGGCGCGGAGCGGCTCGACGACTGGAAGCGCCTGGTCGACCTCGGTGACCACGTCGGGGTCAGCGGCGAGGTGATCACCAGCCGGCGCGGCGAGCTGTCGGTGCTGGTCGAGGAGTGGGCGGTCACCGCCAAGGCGCTCCGCCCGCTGCCGGTGGCGCACAAGCCGCTGAGCGAGGAGGCCCGGGTCCGCCAGCGGTACGTGGACCTGGTGGTCCGCCCGCAGGCGCGGGAGATGGTGCGGACCCGGGCGACCGCGGTGCGCAGCCTGCGGGACACCCTGCACGCCCAGGACTTCATCGAGGTCGAAACCCCGATGCTGCAGTTGCTGCACGGCGGTGCCGCGGCCCGCCCATTCGTGACTCACAGCAATGCGCTCAACACCGATCTGTATCTGCGAATCGCGCCGGAACTGTTTCTCAAGCGGGCCGTGGTCGGTGGCGTGGACCGGGTCTTCGAGATCAACCGCAACTTCCGTAATGAGGGCATCGACTCTTCGCACTCGCCCGAGTTCGCGATGCTCGAGGTGTACCAGGCGTACGGCGACTACAACACCATGGCCGAGCTGACCCGAAATCTGGTCCAGCAGGCCGCGGTCGCGGTCGGCGGCTCGACGGTGGTCACCCACGCCGACGGCCGCGAGTTCGATCTGGGCGGCGAGTGGCGCTCGGTGACGCTCTTCGGCGTCCTTTCCGAGGCGCTCGGCGAGGAGGTCACGGTCCGCACCGAAAAGTCCCGCCTGGTCGAGTACGCGGACAAGGTCGGGCTCTCCGTCGACCCGAAGTGGGGCCCGGGCAAGCTGGCCGAGGAACTCTTCGAGGAACTGGTCGTCCCGTCGTTGCAGGCGCCCACCTTCGTCCGGGACTACCCGGAGGAGACCAGCCCGCTCACCCGGGCGCACCGCGGCGAGCCCGGTCTGGCCGAGAAGTGGGACCTCTACGTCCTCGGATTCGAGCTGGGCACCGCCTACAGCGAGCTGGTCGACCCGGTGGTGCAGCGGGAGCGGCTGGTGGCCCAGGCGCAGCTCGCCGCGCGCGGCGACGACGAGGCCATGCGACTGGACGAGGACTTTCTCCGGGCGATGGAGTACGGAATGCCGCCGGCCGGCGGTATGGGAATGGGAATCGATCGTCTTCTGATGGCGCTGACCGGCCTCGGAATTCGGGAAACGATCCTGTTCCCGTTGGTCCGGCCGGAGTAGCGCCACACCGTCTCCGGGTCGTTACCGCAACCTATTGACGTGGCGAGCATCGCGCGGGTTATTGTGCTCTTGTATTGCAGGAGCACAACCCTGCTCGAAAGGAATGTGGGACGTGGCCAAGCAGATCATTCACAAGCTGGTCGATGACCTGGACGGCGGGGACGCTGACGAGACCGTCAAGTTCGCGCTCGATGGTGTGCAGTACGAGATCGACCTCTCGGCCTCGAACGCCGAGAAATTGCGCGAAGTATTCAGCCAGTACATCGGGCACGGGACCAAGGTCGGTCGCGGCGGGGTGGTCGTGGGTGGCCGGGCTGCGCGGGGTCGGGGCGGCGCGACCGCCGACCGCGAGCAGAACAAGGCCATCCGGGCCTGGGCCAAGAAGGCCGGCAAGGACATCTCCGACCGGGGGCGCATCCCGCAGGAGATCGTCGACGAGTACCACTCGAAGGCTGGTCACTGAGCCGACCAGGCCACGGGCGACATCGACGCCGGACCGGAGCGCGACTCCGGGCCGGCGTCGCCGTTTACGCCCGGTTGCGCCGTCCGTCCGGTTCGGGTCCGGCTGGGTCCACCGCGCCGGACCAGGTCGCCCGGACGGCGCCTGCGGACGGGGAAGAAACCGGGGTCCGAGGGAGTTGTCCACAGGCGGTGGAAATTCCATCCACAGGCTGTGGATGGCCGACGGTCGGCGTCGAAGCCGACGCCCTCGGGTCCGGGAGTCGCCCGGGAGGCCGTTACCGGCCATTTCCACCGACGGTCGAATTTCGCTCTGCGCGTACAGGCAGGGGTACCGGAACACCTCCTGAGCGCGGACGGTTGTCAGAAACGACGCGGGAACGGCCATTCGCGGGGTCACACGACCTCAGCGGAGTCGGTCCGCGGCGATAGAGTAAGGAGGCACGGACGCCCGTCCCGGACGTCCGCGCACCGGCCCCGCCAAGATCTTGACCATCAAGGCGCACGGCACGTGAGGAGCACGAGGGCATGTTCGAGCGGTTCACCGACCGAGCGCGACGGGTTGTCGTCCTGGCCCAGGAAGAGGCCCGGATGCTCAACCACAACTACATCGGTACGGAGCACATCCTGCTGGGCCTGATCCACGAGGGTGAGGGCGTCGCGGCAAAGGCCCTGGAGAGCCTCGGCATCTCCCTCGAGGGCGTCCGTCAGCAGGTCGAGGAGATCATCGGCCAGGGCCAGCAGGCGCCGAGCGGGCACATCCCGTTCACGCCGCGGGCCAAGAAGGTGCTGGAGCTGTCGCTGCGCGAGGCGCTGCAGCTCGGCCACAACTACATCGGCACGGAGCACATCCTGCTCGGTCTGATCCGTGAGGGTGAGGGCGTCGCCGCCCAGGTGCTGGTGAAGCTCGGCGCCGACCTCAACCGGGTCCGCCAGCAGGTGATCCAGCTGCTCTCCGGCTACCAGGGCAAGGAGCCGGCCGCGGCGGGCGCCGCGCCGGGCGAGGCCGCGCCGTCGACCAGCCTCGTGCTGGACCAGTTCGGCCGCAACCTGACCCAGGCCGCCCGCGAGGGCAAGCTCGACCCGGTCATCGGGCGCGAGAAGGAAATCGAGCGGGTCATGCAGGTGCTCTCCCGCCGTACCAAGAACAACCCGGTCCTGATCGGTGAGCCCGGCGTCGGTAAGACCGCCGTGGTGGAGGGGCTGTCCCAGAAGATCATCAAGGGCGAGGTGCCCGAGACGCTGAAGGACAAGCAGCTCTACACGCTCGACCTCGGTGCCCTGGTCGCCGGTTCCCGCTACCGCGGCGACTTCGAGGAGCGCCTGAAGAAGGTGCTCAAGGAGATCCGCACCCGCGGCGACATCATCCTGTTCATCGACGAGATCCACACCCTGGTGGGTGCGGGTGCCGCCGAGGGCGCGATCGACGCCGCCAGCATCCTCAAGCCGATGCTGGCCCGTGGTGAGCTGCAGACCATCGGCGCCACCACCCTCGACGAGTACCGCAAGCACCTGGAGAAGGACGCCGCTCTCGAGCGCCGCTTCCAGCCGATCCAGGTGGGTGAGCCGTCGCTGGCCCACACCATCGAGATCCTCAAGGGCCTGCGGGACCGCTACGAGGCGCACCACCGGGTGAGCATCACCGACGCCGCCCTGGTGGCCGCCGCCACCCTAGCCGACCGGTACATCTCCGACCGTTTCCTGCCGGACAAGGCGATCGACCTGATCGACGAGGCCGGTGCCCGGATGCGGATCCGCCGGATGACCGCGCCGCCAGACCTGCGTGACTTCGACGAGCGCATCGCCCAGGTGCGCCGCGACAAGGAGTCCGCGATCGACGCGCAGGACTTCGAGCGGGCCGCCCAGCTCCGCGACAAGGAGAAGCAGCTGCTCGGCCAGAAGGCCCAGCGGGAGAAGGAGTGGAAGGCCGGTGACCTGGACGTTGTCAGCGAGGTCGACGACGAGCAGATCGCCGAGGTGCTCGGCAACTGGACCGGCATCCCGGTCTACAAGCTGACCGAGGAGGAGACCTCGCGCCTGCTGCGCATGGAGGACGAGCTGCACAAGCGCGTCATCGGCCAGGAGGACGCGGTCAAGGCGGTCTCGAAGGCGATCCGGCGTACCCGGGCCGGCCTGAAGGACCCGAAGCGCCCGTCCGGCTCGTTCATCTTCGCCGGCCCGTCCGGCGTCGGTAAGACCGAGCTGTCCAAGGCGCTCGCCGAGTTCCTCTTCGGCAGCGAGGACGCCCTCATCCAGCTGGACATGTCCGAGTTCCACGACCGGTACACGGTGTCCCGGCTGGTGGGTGCCCCTCCCGGCTACGTCGGCTACGACGAGGGCGGGCAGCTGACCGAGAAGGTGCGCCGTCGGCCGTTCTCGGTGGTCCTCTTCGACGAGATCGAGAAGGCCCACCCGGACGTGTTCAACACGCTCCTCCAGATCCTGGAGGACGGGCGGCTCACCGACGGCCAGGGTCGGATCGTGGACTTCAAGAACACGGTCATCATCCTGACCACCAACCTCGGTACCCGCGACGTTGCCAAGGCGGTCTCGCTGGGCTTCCAGGCCTCTGAGGATTCCGACTCCAACTACGAGCGGATGAAGCAGAAGGTCAACGACGAGCTCAAGCAGCACTTCCGGCCCGAGTTCCTGAACCGGATCGACGACACCATCGTCTTCCACCAGCTGCGTCAGCAGGAGATCCTGTCGATCGTCGACATCATGATCTCCCGCATCGAGACCCAGCTGCGGAACAAGGACATGGGCCTGGAGCTGACCGAGAACGCCAAGAAGTACCTGGCGACCAAGGGCTTCGACCCGGTGCTGGGCGCCCGGCCGCTGCGCCGGACGATCCAGCGCGACATCGAGGACAACCTCTCCGAGCGGATCCTCTTCAACGAGCTGACCCCGGGTCAGATCGTGGTGGTGGACTGCGAGGGCGACCCGACCAACATCGACAAGTCCAAGCTCGTCTTCCGGGGCGCGGACAAGCCGGTCGACGTGCCGGACGCCGTTCCGGCCGACCTCGGCGGCACCGCCGCCACGGGCGCGGACGACGCGGCGTAAGCGTCGGGTTGATCTGGCAGAGGGCGACGGCCCCGGCAGGCGAAAGCCGCCGGGGCCGTCGCCTTCCCCGTGTCCGGCGCCCGCCGGCCGGCCGCGCTTGACCGGCCCGGGCCGGCCGCGCTTGATCGACTCGGGCTGCGGCAACTCGCGCCTTCGTGAGCCTGGCGTACTCCGGGTTGCCGCAACCCGAGTGGATCACCCGGCTGTCTGGCCGTCCCCCGTCGGTCGACGTGGGTCAGGGGAGGGGGACCGGCGGGCCGTCACCGATCAGGCGGAAGGACTCCTCACCGACCGGCTCGACCAGGCCGTCGGTGACCAGCCCGGCGAGCGCCCGGGATCGCTGCACGTCGTCGTGCCACACCTGGTCCAGCCGCTGGTGCGGCACCGGGCCGATCGCTTCCCGGAGCACCGCGAGCAGCAGGCCGCGTACCTGACGGTCGGTGCCGGCGTACCGCTGGGGGCGGCGGGTCGGGCCGGCGGGCGCCTGCTGGCCGGAGGCCCGCCAGGCGCAGACCGGCTCGACCGGGCAGGCCGTGCAGCGCGGCGCGCGGGCGGTGCAGACGACCGCCCCGAGTTCCATGAACGCGGCGCTGGCCAGGGCCGCGGCGGCGGGCTCCGGAGGTAGCAGCTCCTCGGTGGCGACCAGGTCGGTGGGCCGGGTGGCCGGACCGGCGTCCGCTTCGCCGGCGATCGCCCGGCACACCACCCGGCGTACGTTCGTGTCGACCACCGGGTGCCGCTGCCCGTAAGCGAAGGCGGCCACCGCCCGGGCCGTGTACGTGCCGACGCCCGGCAGCGCCAGCAACTGGTCGAGCCGCCCCGGTACCTCGCCGCCGTGCCGTTCCACGATCGCCACCGCGCACTCGCGCAGCCGGACCGCCCGGCGGGGATAGCCGAGCCGGCCCCACATCCGGATCGCCTCGGCCGGGGTGTCCGCCGCCAGCGCGGCCGGATTGGGCCAGCGGGCCAGCCACGCCTCCCAGGCGGGCAGCACCCGGACCACCGGCGTCTGTTGGAGCATGACCTCGCTGACCAGGATCGCCCAGGCACCGACGCCCGGCTTGCGCCACGGCAGATCGCGGGCGTTCCGCTCGTACCAGCGGCTGACCAGGGTGGCGAACGTGGGCTCAGACATCGCGCCGCCGATGATGTCACGGGCACCTTTCCCGCAGGTTGGGCGGGCCCGGCGGGCCCACGCACCCGGCCCTGGGGCGAGGCGGCAGAATGTCCGGATGAACGAGCTCGCGATCACCGTCATCGGCCGGGACCGGCCAGGCATCGTGGCCGACGTCGCCGAGGCCCTCGCGCGGCTCGGCGCGAACCTCACCGACTCCACGATGACCCGGTTGCGGGGACACTTCGCGATGACCCTGATCTGCGTGGGCCCGGCCGCCGCGGACGTCGAGGCCGCGCTGGCCCCGCTCGCCGCCGAAGGTCAGCTGCTGGCCACCGTACGCGCGGTCACCCCGGACGGGCGGACCGAGCCGGCCGGCGAACCGTACGTGCTGGCGGTGCACGGCGCCGACCGGATGGGCATCGTGGCCGCGATGACCCGGGTACTGGCCGACGCGGGCGGCAACGTCACCGACCTGAGCACCCGGCTGACCGGCTCGCTCTACGTGGTGGTCGCCGAGGTGGAACTGCCGCCGGGCAGCTCCGACGAGGTGGCCGGCCGGCTCGCCCGTACCGCTGCCGAGCTGGGCGTGGGCGTCAGCCTCCGGCCGGCGGACACGGATCTGCTGTGACGGCGGACTACGCGGGCCTGGGCGGCTGGACCCCGGAGGCGCTCGGCCTGCCGGGCGAGGTGCGCCCGGTGGTGTCCGCCCCCGATCCGGTGCTCAGCCGGCCCGGGCCGGAGGTGGATCCGAAGTCCGACGAGGTGGTCCGCCTCGCGGCGGACCTGGTCGCCACCATGCGCGTCTCGCCGGGCTGCGTCGGCCTGGCGGCACCGCAGGTCGGGGTGAGCGCCCAGGTGTTCGCGGTGGACGTGACCGGCCATCCGAAGGCGGTGACCGTGCACGGCATTTTCGTGCTCTGCAACGCCAGGGTGGTGGAGGCGACCCGCTGGAAGGCCGGGCGGGAGGGCTGCATGTCGGTGCCCGACCTGACCGGTGACGTGAAGCGGGCCAGCCGCCTGGTGGTGGAGGGGATGCTCCCCGGCACCGGGGAGCCGGTCCGGCTGGTCACCGACGGCTTCGAGGCGCGGGCGCTCCAGCACGAGATCGACCACTGCGCCGGCCTGCTCTTCCTCGACCGGGTCGCCGGGGCGCACGCCGTCTACCAGCGCAAGGTCTACCTGTGACCGGGCGTGGTCTGCCGGCGCCGCCCGGTGACCATCGCCGTCCACAGTGGAGAATCAGGGCGGCGGCCGGGAGCATGCCGGCGCGTCGCGCTCACGGCGTGGGCGGTGCGCGGCTACGGTGAACGCATCATGCGACTGACGGTCGGCCCTCTGCCTCCCGCCGTGTACTGGCGGCGTCGCGCCGTCGTACTCGGAGCCGGGCTGCTATTTCTGATTGTCCTGCTCTACTCCTGCCACGGCCCGGACCGCAACGCCGGCGTGACCGGCGCCGGATCCACGCCGTCCGCCACGGCCCCCCAGCCGACCGGGTCGGTGCTGACCCCGCAGTCCGGCGCCCCGTCCGCGACGCCGGACGACTCCGGTGGAAACTCCGGAGGCTCGAACGGCGGCTCCGACGGCGGCCAGGGCGGTCCGGCGGGTGGCGGCACCGGATCGAACGACACCGGCGCCGATGCGCCGGCCGCGCCGGTGGCCGACGACGGGACATGCGCCGACTCGGAGATCAAGGTGACCGCGGTGGCGCGGCCGACCACCGCCCAGCGGGGCACGGTGGTCACCCTCCGCCTCAAGATCCAGAACATCTCGAACCGGACGTGCAGCCGGGACGTGGGTGCCGACCTGCAGGAGCTGTTCATCAAGTCCGGGGCGGAGAAGATCTGGTCCTCGGACACCTGCGGCACCGGCAAGGGCTCGGACGTGCAGTCGTTCACGCCGGACTTCGAGCGCTACTACGAGCTGGGCTGGAACGGCCGGGACGCCAGCCGATGCGCGAACGGCCTGGCCGCCGGACCGTACGCGCCGACCGGCACGTACCAGGTCTTCGCCCGGGTGGGCACCAAGCTCAGCGAGCCGGTGAAGCTGACCATCACCAACTGACCGCCGTCGGTCCCGGCCCGGGGATCAGACGTAGCGCTCCAGGATGGATGCCTCGGCGAGCCGGGACAGCCCCTCGCGGACCCCCCGGGCCCGAGCGTCCCCGACCCCCTCGACCGCCTGAAGGTCCTCCACGGTCGCGCCGAGCAGTCGCTGGAGGCTGCCGAAGTGCACCACCAGCCGGTCCACCACGGCCGTGGGAAGCCGGGGCACCTTGGCCAGCAGGCGGAAACCGCGCGGGCTGACCGCCGCGTCGAGGGCGTCGGAGGCGGACGGGTACCCGATCGCCTTGGCCACCGCGACCAGGTCGATCAGCTCGGTGGCGCTGAGCAGGTCCAGCTCGACCAGAGCCTCGTCGAGGGTGCGCGACTTCCGGCCGATCGGGAGGTAGTCCCGGATGACCAGGGTGCGATCGGCGTCCACACCGGCCATCAGCTCGTCGAGCTGGAGGGCGAGCAGGCGGCCGTCGGTGCCCAGCTCCACCACGTAACCGGCGATCTCGTCGGCGATCCGGCGGACCATCTCCAGCCGCTGCACCACCGAGACCGCGTCGCGAACGGTGACCAGATCCTCGATCTCAAGCGCGGAGAGCGTGCCGGAGACCTCGTCCAGCCGGAGCTTGTAGCGCTCCAGCGTGGCCAGGGCCTGGTTGGCGCGGGACAGGATCGCCGCCGAGTCGTCCAGCACGTGCCGCTGGCCGTTGACGTAGAGGCTGATGATCCGCATCGACTGGCTCACCGAGATGACCGGGTAGCCGGTCTGCCGGGCCACCCGCTCGGCGGTGCGATGCCGGGTGCCGGACTCCTCGGTGGGGATGGACGGGTCGGGCATCAGGTGCACGCCCGCCTGGACGATCCGGGTGCCGTCGCTGGAGAGCACCACGGCGCCGTCCATCTTGCACAGCTCGCGGACCCGGGTGGCGGAGAACTCGACGTCCATCGGGAAGCCGCCGGTGCAGATCGCGTCGACCACCTTGTCGTAGCCGAGGACGATCAGCGCACCGGTGCGGCCGCGCAGGATGCGTTCGAGACCGTCGCGCAGGGCGGTGCCCGGCGCCATCAGCGCGAGATTGGCCCGCAGCGGGTCGCCGCCGGCGCCGCTGACGCTTCCGGTGACGCTCACGCTGATCGGACGGGCGGGGGAGCCCACGGCGCCGGTGCGGGCGTGCGGCGTCGTCGCGGCGGGCTTGGTGGCATCGCGGTCGATCGGCACGGGCACAGTCTACGGACTGCCGTGCGGTGGGTGCTCTCGTGGTTACTGTGATGTGTCACGATCTCCGGCTCCGCCGGTCGTCGACCCGACGCGCCCGCTGTCCGAAACCGCCCAGCCGGTCCGCTGGTCGCTCACGGTGCAGCCGCTGTTTGCGGCTGCGGGGCTCGCAGGCCCGGCTCCCGTGCGCTCCGCCTCACCGGGCGGCCCCGGAACGCGCGTCCTCGCGTCAAGGGAGGTCACTCCGCGGACGCGCGGGCGGCGGCCTGGAGGGCCCCGCGCACGTCGGTGACCTCGATCACCCGCATGTTCTCCGGAGCCACTCCGCTGCTGCCCGGGCCGCAGCCCGGCGGCACCAGGGCCAGCCGGAAGCCGAGCCGGGCCGCCTCGGCCAGCCGCCGGGGGACCGCGCCGACCCGGCGCACCTCGCCGGTGAGGCCGACCTCGCCGATCGCCACCAGGTGCGGGTTGAGGGCCAGATTGAGCCCGCCCGAGGCGACCGCGAGCGCGACGGCCAGGTCAGCGGCCGGCTCCACCACCCGGATACCGCCCACGGTGGCGGCGAAGACTTCCCGGTCGTGCAGGGTCAGCCGCTCGGTGCGCCGCTGGAGCACCGCCAGCACCATGGCCAGCCGCGCCCCGTCCAGCCCGGAGACCGTACGCCGTGGCGAGCCGGCGACCGTGGCCCCGATCAGCGCCTGTACCTCCGTGACCAGGGCCCGCCGCCCCTCCATGGCCACCGTCACGCAGGTGCCCGGCACCGGCTCCGAGTAGCGGGTCAGGAACAGCCCGGACGGGTCGGCCAGGCTGCTGATGCCCCCCTCGTGCATCTCGAAGCAGCCGACCTCGTCGGCCGCGCCGAACCGGTTCTTCACGCCACGGACCATCCGCAGCGAGGAGTGCTTGTCGCCCTCGAAGTGCAGCACCACGTCGACCAGGTGCTCCAGCACCCGGGGGCCGGCGACCTGGCCGTCCTTGGTCACGTGCCCGACGAGCACGGTGGCGATGCCGCGTTCCTTGGCGACCGTCACCAGGGCCGCGGTGACCGCCCGAACCTGGGTGACCCCGCCCGGCACGCCCTCGGTGCCGGTGGTGGAGATGGTCTGCACCGAGTCGAGCACCAGCAGCCCCGGCTTCACCGCGTCGAGGTGGCCGAGGACCGCCGACAGGTCGCTCTCGGCGGCGAGGTAGAGCTGGTCGTGCAGGGTGCCCATCCGCTCGGCGCGCAGCCGCACCTGGCTGACCGACTCCTCACCGCTGACCACCAGCGAGGGGCTGCCCGCGTTGGCCGCCCACTGCTGGGCCACGTCGAGCAGCAGCGTGGACTTGCCGACGCCCGGCTCGCCGGCGAGCAGCACCACCGCGCCGGGGACCAGGCCGCCGCCGAGCACCCGGTCGAGCTCGCTGACGCCGGTGGCCCGGGCCCGGGCCGGTGCGGCGCTGATGGTGGCGATCGGGCGGGCCGGCTCGGCGGGCATCCGCGAGCTGACCACTCGACCGGAGACCGTCGGGCCGGTCAGGGTGCACTCGACCACGGAGCCCCACTCGCCGCATTCCGGGCAACGCCCGACCCACTTGGGCGGCTGGTGGCCGCAGGCGTCGCACTCGTAGGCCGGGCGCGGCTCACGGGCGGCCCGGCTCCGGCCGGTGGCGGCGGAGGCGCGGGAGGAGGTCGATCGGGAGGTGCTCACCCCAGGACGCTAACCGGACGGTACGACGAAAGCCCACCCGGAAACGGCGACACCGCCGGCGTGGCGCTGGCCAGACCGGCGGTGTCGTCGAAGCGGGGTCGGCGGATCAGCCGTGGCTGCCACCCTCGGTACCGCCCTCGGCGCCCGCCTCCTCGCGGGGGTGGACGATCTGCGACGCGGCCGGGGCCGGGGTCAGCGGGACGCCGACCGGAGCGGACGCCTTGACGACCTTGCCGTTGCCGAAGTCGAAGGTCAGGTTGACCTGCTGGCCGGGGAGCAGCCTGTCGTTCAGGCCGATGAGCTGGAGGAACTGTCCGTTGTCGCTGTTCAGCTGGACGTAGCCGTTGGCCGGGATCTCGATCCGGGCCGGCTGGCCGGCCGGGGCCGACGCCGACTCGCTCGGCGAGGCCGACGGGCTGGCCGAGGGCGACTCGGAGGTGCCGAGGGACTGGCTCGGCGAGGCGCTCGGGTCGCTCGCGGTCGGCGACGCGGTGGCCGGCTCGGTGGGCGAGCCGGTCGGGGCGGCCGACGGTCCGCCGCTCCGGGCCGCGCCGGTGAGCAGGATCTCCCGCGCGCTGCCGGTGGTGACGGTCACCGTGACCGGCGACTCACTGTCGTTGTAGAGCACGACGTTGAGCGCGGCGTTGCCGCCGGCCTGGTAGCCCTCGCCGCCCGGGTACTGCACGTACAGGCCGCGTACCTTGAAGATGTTGTCGGGGGTCTGGACGTTGGCGCCCTGCACCGACGGGGCCTTGGCGGCGGTCTCGGCCACCTGGCCGGCGCCACACCCGGACAGCAGCAGGCTCGCCGCAGCCGCCGTACCGGCCAGCAGCAGGGCGGCCCCCCGCCGGGAACCCCTGATCGAGCGCGTCACGTCGGTCCTCCTCGTCACGATCCCCGCCGGCCGCACGCCGGTTGCAGGGTGGCCATACCCGCGCAGACCGCGCTCCAGGGTAGTTGGGGCTGATCGAGGCCCGCACGCCGACCCGGTAATGCCACCTTCCCGGTGACCCGTCACACGACTCGACCGTTCGCCACCAGCAGCGCCACATCGATCAGCGCCACCAGCATGACTGCCCGGAAGGCGGCGACCGGCCGGGCGCCGGCGCGGGTCGCGGCGCGGCCCGCGTACCAACCGGCGGCCGGCACCAGGACGGCGGCGGCGACCGCCGCCAGGCCCGCCCGGGACGGCGGCCCGGGCGGCCCGACGACCAGGGTGACGGTGGCCGTGAGCAGCAGCCCGGCGGCGGCCACCCGGCTGCCCGTCGGGCCGAGGCGGTGGGGCAGCCCGCGCACCCCGGTGCGGGCGTCGTCGGCCAGGTCGGGCAGGACGTTGGCGAAGTGCGCCCCGGCGCCGAGGCAGGCGGCGGCGATCACGAGCCAGGCCGGCGGGGCGGGTGCGCCGGGCAGGGCCAGCACGACGAAGGCCGGCAGCGTGCCGAAGGAGACCGCGTAGGGCAGTACCGAGACCGGCGTCGACTTCAGCGGCCAGTTGTAGAGCAGCGCCGAGAGCAGGCCGAGGAGGGCGCACCACGCTGCCGGACGCGTCGCGGTCAGCGCGATCAGGACGGTGGCCACCACCGCGATGCCGACCCCTGCGCCCAGGGTCCGCCGCCCGACCTGCCCGGTGGCCGCCGGCTTGTCGGTACGTCCCACGATGGCGTCCCGGTCGGCGTCGATCAGGTCGTTGCTCCAGCCGACCGCGAGCTGGCTGGCCAGCACGGTACCCACGACGGCGGCGACGCCGGCCGGGCGGTGCCCCACCCCGGCCGCCAGCAGCCCGGCCACCACGGTGACCGCGGCGGCTGGTTCCGGATGGCTCGCCTTGAGCAGCCCTAACATCGACGACGACATAAGAGAAGTCTGGTCGTTACCCGGGAGTCGTGCCACGCTCGGTGCATGCGCGATGCGGCCCTGGTGTCCACCCCGGCCCGGGTGCTGCCGCCCAACGATCCCCGGCAGTACGACGACCTGGTCGACGAGTGGTGGAAACCGGACGGCGTGTTCGCGATGCTGCACTGGCTGGCCCGGGCCCGAGCCGCACTGGTTCCCCCGGCGTCCAGAAGGGATGCGGTGCTGGTCGACCTGGGCTGCGGCGCCGGACTGCTCGCCCCGCACCTGGCCGACAAGGGCTACCGGCACGTCGGCGTCGACGTGACCCGGTCCGCCCTCGACCAGGCCGCCGGGCAGGGCGTGACCCCGCTCAACGCCGACGCCGTCGCGGTTCCGCTCGCGGACCGGTGCGCGGACGTGGTTTCCGCCGGTGAGCTGCTGGAGCACGTACCGGACTGGCGGCGGGCGATCGCCGAGGCGTGCCGGCTGCTGCGGCCCGGCGGCCTGCTGGTGCTGGACACGCTGAACGACACCCTGCTGGCCCGCCTGATCGCGGTGGAGATCGGCGAGCGGCTGCCCACCGTGCCCCGGGGCATCCACGATCCACGGTTGTTCGTGGACGCCCGCGCGCTGGTCGCCGAGTGCGCCCGGCACGGCGTGGAGCTGCGGCTGCGGGGGATCCGCCCGGCGTTCGGCGCGACGCTGGCCTGGCTGCTGCGCCGGCTGCGCGGGGGCGCAGTGCCGGCCTTCCCGGCGGCGGGCGCCGGCCGTCCGACCGGGACGGGCGGCGGAGAGCCGCGGATCGTGCCGACCTGGTCCACCGCCGTGCTCTACCAGGGGCACGGGGTCCGGAGCGGGTAGCCGGGAGCGCCCCGGGTAAGGGGTTGCCGAGAAGGGGGTTCGATGACTGTGCACGCGCTGGAGGCGGCCCGCCGGTTGGCGCCGCGACTGGCCGCCCGCGCGGCGGCCCACGACCGGGACGGCTCCTTCCCGGTCGACGACTTCGCCGACCTCCGGGACGCCGGGCTCTTCGGGCTGATGGTGCCCCGGGAGCTGGGCGGGGCGGGGGCCACCTTCGCCCAGTACGCCGCTGTCGCCGCCGAGCTGGCCCGAGGCAACGGTGCCACCGCTCTGGTCTTCAACATGCACGCCTCGGTCACCGGGGCGCTCGGCGCGGTCACCGAGGAGCTGGCTGAGGCCCTCGGCGTGCCGGATGAGGCGCTGGCCGCCCGGGACCGGCTGCTCCGCGCGGCGGCCGAGGGGGCCTGGTACGCGGTGGCGATGAGCGAACGCGGCGCCGGCGCCCGACTGTCCCGGCTCAACACGGTGTACGAGCCGATCGACGGCGGCTGGCACATCAAGGGTGCGAAGACCTTCTGCTCCGGAGCCGGGCACCCGGACGGCTATCTCGTGGCGGCCCGCAGCACCAGCGACCCGTCGTTGGTCTCGCAGTTCCTCGTCCCGGCCGGGGAGGGGATCACCGTGGAGCCCACCTGGGACTCGCTCGGCATGCGCGCCACCTCCTCGCACGACCTGCACCTGGATGTCACGGTGCCGGCCGACCGGCTGCTCGGCGGGGTGGAAGGGCTGGCCCTGGTGGTCGCCCAGCTCATGCCGCACTGGCTGGTGGCCAGTTACGCCGCCGTCTACGTCGGGGTGGCCCGGGCGGCCGTCGCCGCCGCCGCCGAGCACCTGAACGCCCGGGACCTCGGCGGGCTCCCGGCCGTGCGGGCCCGGCTGGGGCGGGCGGATGCGGCGGTCGCGGCGGCCGAGCTGGTGGTGGCCGAGGCGGCCCGCCGGGTCGACGAGGCCCCCGGCGACGCGGACACCAACCGCTGGGTGTGGCGGGCGAAGCTGCTCGCCGGCACCACGGCCGCCGAGGTGGCGGCCTCCATGCTGGAGGCGGCCGGCACCTCGGCCACCCGCCGGGGCCACCCGCTGGAACGGCTCTACCGGGACGCCCGGTGCGGTTCGCTCCACCCGGCCACGTCCGACGTCTGCGCCGACTGGCTGGGGGTCGCGGTGTTGGGCGGCGACCCGGACCGCGACACCGCAACCCCTCGTTGGTGAGCGCGAGGAGTGAGCCGGGGTTGCGAGCCCCGCAGTCGCGAACGGGGGGCGTGGTGAGCGCGAGGAGTGAGCCGGGGTTGCGAGCCCCGCAGTCACGAACGGGGGGCGTGGTGAGCGTGAGGAGTGAGTCGGGGTTGCGAGCCCCGCAGTCGCGACCGGAAGGCGATCGTTGGTGAAGCTGGGGAACGGGACCGGAGGAGTGGGGGACATGGGTGTGCCGGTGATCGCGGGCCTGGGTGCGGCGCTGCCGCCGGCCGCCGCGCAGGACGAACTCTGGACGGGCTTCTTCGCGAAGCACTTCTCCGGGACCACCCGGGCGCTGGCCGAGCGCATCTTCGCCAACTCCGGGGTCTCCCGGCGTCAGGCGGCGGTGAACCCGCTGCTGGAGGACGTCTCCGAGTGGCCGACGGAGCGCCGGATGCGGCGCTACCAGGTCGAGGCGTTGCCGCTCGGCAAGGAGGCGGTGGGCCGGGCGCTGACCGCCGCCGGCCTGGACGCGGGTGACATCGGCCTCTTCGTCGTCTGCTCCTGCACCGGGTACGCCACTCCGGGGTTGGACATCCTGCTCGCCCGGGACCTGGGCATGGCCGCGGACACCCAGCGCATGTTCGTTGGACACATGGGCTGTTACGCGGCGCTGCCCGGGTTGGGCGCGGCGAGTGACTTCGTCACCGCCCGGGGCCGCCCGGCGTTGCTGCTCTGCGCCGAGCTGACCAGCCTGCACATCCAGCCGGCCGGGGCCCGGGTGGACACCCAGCAGATCGTCTCGCACGCGCTCTTCTCGGACGCCGCGGTCGCCGCCGTGCTCGTCCCCGGCGGCCCGGGGTACGCGCTGCGGGAGGTCATCTCGGTCACCGACACCTCGACCGCCGACCACATGACCTGGGACGTCACCGACACCGGCTTCCGGATGGGGCTGTCGCCGAAGGTGCCGCAGGTGCTCTCGCGCCACGTCCGGGCGCTGGTCGACGATCTGCTGGCCCGCCACGGGTGGACGGTCGCCGAGGTGGACGGCTGGGCGGTGCACCCGGGTGGCCCGCGCATCCTCAACGTGGTGGAACGCGAGCTGGCCCTGCCGCCGGAGGCGCTCGCGGCCTCCCGGGCCACCCTGGACGAGCACGGCAACTGCTCGTCCCCGACGGTGCTGCTGGTCCTCGACCGGCTGCGCCGGGCCGAGCGTCCGCCGGAGCGGATCGTGATGCTGGCCTTCGGGCCGGGTCTCACCCTGTACGCGGCGCTGCTGGAGCACGCGGGCTGACGGGGCGGTGCCGGTCGCCCGGCGCGGCTACGCTCTCCACATGGGTCCGGACGACCGGGTACGTACCGCGCTGCTGGTCGGGGTGACCGTGGCGGCGTTGGCCGTCGGGGCGTGGTGGTGGCGGGACGCGGCGCCCGTGCTCGGCCCGACCGGCGGTCCCTCGCCTTCTCCGTCCGGGGCAGCGTTCCTGCAGCCCGGCGTGCGGCTCGTCGACCCGGTGACGGGCCAGCCACTCGTGGAGCCGGGTCAGCCGCTGGTCGTCCATCAGGAGCCGGGCGAGCCGCCGGTCATCCACCAGGAGCCGGGCGAGGCGCCGGTCCTGGGCGGCGTGGTGAGCGAGGAGTGGCACGAGCGGTCCCATCTGGTGCCCGGCGACCGGCCGCTGGCCCGGCTGAGCAGGTCGTCCGGTGCGACGCAGTACCTGCTGAGCATCCGGTGCACCGGCCCCGGCACGGTCGTCGTCGAGTTCTCCGGGGCGCGGTACGACCCGTCGCCGCACAACGTCCGGTGCGCGCAGAGTTCGGAGACGGTGGCGGTGGAGGCGTCGGGCCGCCCGCTGCTGGTGCGGTTCGCCGCGGTGGAGGGCGAGCTGGACCTGGACGCCCGGCTTTCCGCGCTGCCCTGACCGGAGGATCAGGCGGCCAGGTGAACCAGGTCGTCCCGGTACGCCTCGACCGGCCCCAGTTCGGGTACCACCCGGACCAGGACGCCCTCCCGGTCCACCAGTAGCGCGGTGGCGGTGCCGGGGTGCGGGGCGAGGTGCAGATAGGAGCGCAGGCCACCGGCCGGGTCGGCGAGGGCGCGTACCCCCGTGACGGTGGAGGGCTCGGCCGTCCGGCTCTCGGTGACTGTGACCACCGTGACGCCGGCCGGCGCGGCGGTGGCCGCCTCGGTGACCCGCTCCCGGCAGGCGCACGCGTCGACCAGGACGATCATCGCGGGCAGCAGGCTCCGCAGGGACACCGGGGTGTTGCCGGTGTCGACCAGGTCCAGCGCGGGCAGCGGCCCGATCACGGCGGGGGTGGCTGTCGGGTAGGGGACGACGGTGGTGCTGCCCCCGGTGCGCGTCGACCGGGGCCAGGTGACCGCGGCCAGCCCGGCCAGCGTGATCAGGACCGAGACCAGCAGGACCAGCACCGGCAGGCCGAGCGGGGGGCGCCCGTCCGGGCGGGGGGTGAGCCCGAGGCGGCGACGCCAGCCGGCACGCCGGTCGCGGCGGCGCAGCTCGCGGCGAACCTGGCGGGCCTCGTGGGCGAGTGCGGAGGCGTCGTCGGGAACGACCACCCGACCCCACTCCGGGGGCAGGCCGGGCAGCCCGTCCGGTGGCCCGTGGCCTTCAGCGTCAGCCATGCCCATCGGACCCCCAGGAACCGTCTCGGTGAGCGGACGTCACGTCCACCCCAAGCGTCCCGCACCGGTCCGCGTACCGCCACACCTGGGCGCACCTCGTGTTCCAGAGCTACCATGGAAGGAGCGCATCGCCCTAGATATCGACGCTCCTGCCGGTCGTGCCGGGTTGTCATCCGGTGGTCACGGAGCGTGCCGAAACCATCGGTTTGACCGCCTGTCAAGCTGAAGAAATACCTCTCACAGGGCCCCTGAGCTGCGCCAACGGTCAGGACAGCGGTGAGACATCGGTGCCTGAGCGTGTTACCCTAGACACAGCGAAAGGGGTTTCGAACCTATGGTTTTCAGTGTCGGCGAGACCGTTGTTTACCCCCACCACGGGGCCGCACTCATCGAGGCAATCGAGACTCGGGTCATCAAGGGTGAGGAAAAGCAGTACCTCGTCCTGAGGGTCGCGCAGGGTGACCTGACGGTCCGGGTGCCCGCTGAGAACGCCGAGATCGTGGGTGTGCGTGAGGTGGTCGGCGAAGAGGGCCTGGGCAAGGTCTTCGACGTGCTCCGTGCTCCGCACACCGAGGAGCCGACCAACTGGTCGCGGCGTTACAAGGCGAATCTGGAGAAGCTGGCCTCCGGTAACCCGCTGAAGGTTGCCGAGGTCGTCCGTGACCTGTGGCGGCGGGAGCGGGAGCGGGGTCTGTCCGCGGGCGAGAAGCGCATGCTCGCCAAGGCCCGCGACATTCTCGTCGGCGAGGTCGCGCTGGCCGAGAAGAGCACCAAGGACGAGGCGGAGACGCTGCTCGACAAGGTCCTGACCGAGGCCTGATTCCCACAGCATCGTCGTACCCACCCCGTAGCAAAGAAATCCGAGGACCGCGACGTGACCGCGCAGCTCAATCCGCGCGGTGACGTCGCGGTCCTTGTTCCTGCGGCCGGGGCCGGGGTACGCCTCGGTCCCGGCGCGCCGAAGGCGCTCCGACCGCTGGCCGGCGAGCCGCTGCTGGTGCACGCGGTACGCCGGATCGCGGCGGCGCCCTCGGTGCGCGTGATCGTGGTGGCCGC
Source organism: Micromonospora mangrovicola (assembly GCF_047200535.1). Lineage (NCBI taxonomy): Bacteria > Bacillati > Actinomycetota > Actinomycetes > Micromonosporales > Micromonosporaceae > Micromonospora > Micromonospora mangrovicola. The sequence continues at coordinate 35,396 of NZ_JBJZOG010000021.1, forward strand.
CCCGGCAGCCGATGCCGAGTCGGTCCGGGAACTGCTCGCCCCGGTGGCCCCGGTCACCGTGGTGCCCGGCGGCGCGGAGCGGCAGGCCTCGGTGGCCGCCGCGCTCGCCGCCGTCCCGCCCGGACCGGAGATCGTCCTGGTGCACGACGCCGCCCGCGCCCTCACCCCGCCCGAGTTGATCGAATCGGTTGCCGGGGCGGTCCGCTCCGGCCACGGCGCGGTGATCCCGGTCCTTCCGGTGGTCGACACCATCAAGGAGGTCGACACCGGCGAGCGGGTCCTCGGCACGGTGGATCGCGCCGCCCTCCGCGCGGTGCAGACCCCCCAGGGCTTCCGCCGGTCGGTGCTAGCCGCCGCGCACCACGCTGCCGGTGATCCGCTCACCGACGACGCCGGTCTGGTCGAGAAGCAGGGCGTGCCGGTGGTCTGCGTGCCCGGCTCGGAGCTCGCCCTGAAGATCACCCGACCGTTCGACCTGACCCTCGCCGAGCACCTGCTGGCGACCGGGGCCTGACGCGTACCCTCGGCTCATGATCGTTCCTCGGGTGGCCATCGGCACGGACGTGCACGCCTTCGAGGCCGGGCGGCCCTGCTGGGTGGCCGGCCTGCACTGGCCGGATCAGGACGGCCTGGCCGGGCACTCGGACGCCGACGTGGCGGCGCACGCCGCCTGCAACGCCCTGCTTTCCGCGGCCGGCCTGGGTGACCTGGGCGCGAACTTCGGCGTGGACCAGCCGGAGTGGGCCGGCGCCTCCGGGGTCGCGCTGCTCACCGAGAGCGCCCGGCGGGTCCGGGCGGCCGGCTTCCGGATCGGCAACGTGTCGGTCCAGGTGATCGGCAACCGGCCCAAGATCGGTCCGCGCCGGGAGGAGGCGCAGCGGGTGCTCTCCGCGGCGGTGGGCGCCCCGGTCACGGTCTCCGCCGCGACCACCGACGGCCTCGGCTTCACCGGGCGCGGGGAAGGGCTGACCGGCATCGCGGTGGCCCTGGTCTACGAGGCCCCGGCCGACTGACCTGCCTGCCGGGCCCCGGGGCTCCGCGAACGGGCGCCCCGGGGGCCCGGCGGGCCCCGTCGGTGGGCCGGGTCAGTCCACGTCGGTGCAGACGTTGTGCGTGGTGCCGTGCAGCATGGTCAGGGTCCTCTGCCCGGTCGCGCTGAACTGCAGGACGAACTGCCCGTCGATGATCCACAGCCCCTTCGGCAGGTTGCCGCCGTTCTCCCGGAAGCCGATCAGGACCGGTCCGGTCACGTACCAGGTCATCGAGCCGTCGGTGCCGTAGTCGATCATCGCGGTGCCACTCGCGTCGGCGGTCGAGGTGGCCCCGGTCTCCAGGTTGGTCACCCGGTCGATCAGATCGCCCGCATAGATCTCCCGGCGCGGCGAGCCGTCCGGGTACGTGGACAGCGTCAGCTTCCGCACCTCGTCCACGGTCGGCTCCACCTGCACGGCGAAGTCGCAGCGGGCGCCGGCGGGCAGCTCGAACCCGCCCTGCGGGGCGGGTTCCCAGGCGCCCGGGGCGATGTCGTCGCTCGCGGCGGACGCCGGGGCCGGCACTGCCGCGACGAGGGCGGCCGCCGCCAGCGCCACGCCCAGCTTCCTCATCAATCGCATGATCACTCCATCTCTGCTCGCGTCGTCGGGCGGCACCAGCGTCACCGGCCCCGCTCACCGTCCGCTCACCGCGCGGCCCGGTCCGATCCACCCGGACCGCGCCGTGCGGCCCCGCCGATCGGTCCCGCCCGCACCATCGGCTCACCGGGCGGGACAACCTGCATCGAGGTCCAGACGGTCCTGGTTGGTATGGACTTCCATCTGCTCGGACCGTTCGAGGCCCGGCACGACGGTCGGCCTGTCGAGGTCGGCAGCCGGCGTCAGGAGCGCTGCCTCCTGGGCGTGCTGCTGCTCGACCCCGGCCGGCTGGTCAGCACCGACCGTCTGATCGACCTGCTGTGGCACGATGCGCCACCCGTCTCGGCGCGGGGCGCGGTGCACACGTACGTCGGTCGGCTCCGGTCCTCGCTGAAGCCGTACGGGGTGCGGATCAGCACCCGCGGTGACGGCTACCTGGTCGAGGCGGACGGGCACCGGGTCGACGTGGCGGAGTTCGCGGGGCTCGTCCGGCGGGCCGGCGACGTCGCCGATCCGGCCGCGCGGGTCCGGTTGCTCGACCGCGGGCTGGCCCTCTGGCGGGGGCCGCTGCTCGCCGACACCGCCTCCGACGAGCTGCGGGAACGGTTGCAGGCGCCGATCGAGGAGCTGCGGCTGGTCGGGGTGGAGTTGCGCGCGGGGGCCCATCTCGCGCTGGGCCGGCCCGACCGGGCGATCGGCGAACTGACCCCGCTGGTGGCCCGACACCCGACCCGGGAGCAGCTCGTCGCCACCCTGATGACCGCGCTGTACCAGGGCTCCCGACGGGCCGACGCCCTGCGGCTGTACCGCACCACCCGCGAGCGCCTCGTCGCGGATCTCGGTGTCGAGCCGGGTTCGCGGCTCCACGAGGTGCACCGCCGGGTCCTCGACGGTGACGACCGGCTCGAGCGGGTCGGCCGGCCGATGTACGAGGTGCGCGTCCGGGACGAGAGTCTGCCGTGGAGCGTGGGCGGCCATCCGGCCCTCGACTTCTGCAACACGTTCGCCGGCTGGGGGCACGAGCCCACGCTGCCCGGCAGCGAGTGGCTGCGCGGCTACCGGACCCTGGCCGTGTGGAGCGGCCACGTCGGACTGACCGACGAGGTCTCGATCAGCCGCCTGCTCCACCTCGCCCGGCACGATCCCGCCGGGGCCGAGGCCGTGCTCGCCGAGACCCGTGCCCTCCGCGCCGCGTTGTACGCCTGCCTGGTCGACCCGGAGAACCGGCCGGCGTTCGACACGGTCGCCCGGTACGCGGAGGCCGCCGCGCGGACGCTGGTGTTCCGCCGGGAGGTCGACGGCCGGGGCCGCTGGTGGCCGGACCTCAGCGCCGGGCTCAGGCTGCCCCTGCACGCCGCCGCGTGGAGCGCCGCGCAACTGCTCGCCGACCCGCGCCGGCTCACCGTCCGGACCTGCCCCGGCGAGCGGTGCGGCTGGCTCTTTCTCGACGAGACCGGCCTGCGCCGCTGGTGCAGCCTCGGCACCTGCGGCAGCCGGGAGGCCGGCGTCCCCTGCCGCAGCGCCTGACCGCGCGCCGGCGGGCCGACCGGGTCGGTGCTGGTCGGCGGGGCGGGGCACGGGCGGTTACGCTCGCCGGGATGCCGAGTGACGCCGCCTCCGACCAGTCCGCCGCCGACGGCTACCTCCAGCGCGCCCAACTCCTCGCCGAGCTGGGCCGGTACGACGAGGCCGTCGGGGAACTCACCGCGCTGATCGCCACCGACCCGAACAATCCCGAGGCGTTGACCATGCTGGCCAGGATGCACCTCGCCGCGGACCGGTCCGTCGAAGCGCTCGCCGCCGCGGAGGCGGCCGTGGCGGCCGCGCCGACCGCCGTGGCGCCGCTGGTGGCGCGCGGGTTCGCCCTGTCGGACCTGCAGCGGTGGAAGGCCGCCGCGAGCACCGCGGACGAGATCCTGGCGCTCGGGCCGACCGACGCGTACGCCCAGCGCAGCGCCGCCGCGATCCTGTCCGGCTCGCGCAACGGGCAGCAGGCGCTCAACGCGGCCTGGCGGGGTGTCGAGCTGGCGCCGGAGGACCCGCAGGCGCACCTGGTGCTCGGCCTGGTCTCCGCCCGGCTGGAGCTGTACGACCTGGCCGAGCGGGCCTACCGGGAGGCGCTGCGGCTGAACCCGCAGCTGGCCGAGGCGCGGCACGACATGGGCGTGATCCGGCTGGAGCAGCGGCGCTACTCGGAGGCCCTGGACCACCTGACCGAGGCGGCGGCGATGGATCCGGCGCGCAGCGACGCGGGCCGGACCATCTCCGACGGGATCCGGCGGCTGGTCATCTACGGTGCCGGCTGGTCGCTGGTCGCCGCGGTGCTGGTCGCCTTCCTGGCGCCGGCCGCGCCGGCCCTGTCCCGGGCCGTCGCGGTGGTGGCGGCGCTCGGCGGGTCACTGCTGGTCTGGCGGTACGCGGCCCGGATGCCGGGGCTGCTCGGCACGATTCTGCCCGGGCTGCTCCGCGCCGATCGCGGCCTGGCCCTGGCGGTGTACGCGGTGGCCGCCGCCCCGGTGCTGCTGGTCCTCTACGCGCTGGTCGGCGGGCCGTGGCCGCTGGTGGCTTCGATCACGGTGGCGATGCTCGCCGAGTTCGCGGTGCTCGCCCGCCGCTGAGGTTATTCCCGCTCGGCGGGGTGACCCTGGCTACGTGTTGGTGGGGCCGGCTGTGGGGTAGCAGTGGTGGGAGCGAAGGCTTTCCCCGGCCGGTGCGGCCGCCCGTCGGCGGCGGCTGGCGAACCGGCCCCATCGACGTCTGCAGGAAGCGGAGAATCGTGCTCACCGTCAACGCCTACGCGGCGACGTCCGCGACCGAACCACTCGCCCCGACGACCATCGAGCGACGTGACCTCGATCCGCACGACGTGCTCATCGACATCAAGTTCTCGGGCATCTGCCACTCCGACATCCACACCGCGCGCAGCGAGTGGGGTCCCACCACCTACCCGATCGTGGTCGGTCACGAGATCGCCGGCGTGGTGCGGGAGGTCGGGTCGGCGGTGACGAAGTTCGCCGTCGGCGACCGGGTCGGGGTCGGCTGCATGGTCGACTCCTGCCGGGAGTGCGACAACTGCCGCAAGGGTCTGGAGCAGTACTGCCGTAACGGCAACGTCCAGACCTACGGCGGGGTCGGCCGGGACGGCAAGCCCACCCAGGGCGGCTACGCGCAGGCCATCGTGGTGACCGAGGACTTCGTGCTGCGCATTCCGGACGGCATCGAGCTGGACGCCGCCACGCCGCTGCTCTGCGCGGGCATCACCACCTACTCGCCGCTGCGGCACTGGAAGGCGGGCCCGGGCACCAGGGTGGCCGTCGTCGGCATGGGCGGTCTCGGCCACATGGCGGTCAAGCTGGCCCATGCGATGGGGGCCGAGGTGACCGTCCTGTCGCAGTCGCTGAAGAAGCAGGAGGACGGGCTGCGGCTCGGCGCGGACCAATACCACGCCACCTCCGACGCGGAGACCTTCACCAAGCTGGCCGGCTCGTTCGACCTGATCATCAACACGGTCAGCGCGAAGATCGACCTCGACGCGTACCTGCGGCTGCTGGCCGTGGACGGCACGCTGGTCAACGTGGGCGCGCCGGAGGACCCGCTGTCCGTGCACGCCTTCTCGCTGATCCCGGCCCGGCGGTCGTTCGCCGGCTCGATGATCGGTGGCATCGCCGAGACGCAGGAGATGCTCGACTTCTGCGCCGAGCACGGGCTGGGCGCCGAGATCGAGGTCATCCCCGCCGAGAAGATCAACGAGGCGTACGAGCGGGTGCTCGCCTCGGACGTGCGCTACCGCTTCGTCATCGACGCCTCGACGTTCTGAGCCGACGGGAAGGGGCCGCGTCCGATCGGGCGCGGCCCCTTCGCGTACGTCAGGCGCGGCGCGCCCAGGTCCAGGCGTACCCGTCGTCCTCGCAGGCGTTCCCGGCGTCGCACAGGTCCAGCGGGCGGAAGGTGTCCACCATGACCGCCAGCTCGTCGAAGAAGTCCACCCCGATCGAGCGCTCGGCCGCCCCGGGCTGGGGGCCGTGGGTGAAGCCGGACGGGTGCAGCGAGATCGAGCCCTGCTCGATGCCGGAGCCGCGCCGGGCCTCGTAGTTGCCGCCGGTGTAGAAGAGCATCTCGTCGGAGTCGACGTTGTGGTGGTTGTACGGCACCGGAATGGCGTCCGGGTGGTAGTCCACCTTGCGCGGCACGAACGAGCAGATCACGAAGTTCGGCCCCTGGAAGGTCTGGTGCACCGGCGGCGGCTGGTGGATCCGCCCGGTGATCGGCTCGAAGTCGTGGATGGAGAAGGCCCACGGGTACATGTGCCCGTCCCAGCCGACCACGTCGAACGGGTGGTGGGCGTAGGTGTAGCGGGTCCAGCCGCGGCGGTGCCGGACCAGCACCTCGACGTCCTCGCCGTCGACCAGCAGCGGCGTGTCCGGTCCCCGGACGTCCCGCTCGCAGTACGGCGAGTGTTCCAGGAACTGCCCGCGTACCGAGAGGTAGCGCTTGGGCGGCCCGATGTGCCCGGCCGCCTCGACGGCGAGCAGCCGGGTCGGCTCGTCGCCGGTCGGGACCAGGCGGTGGATGGTCGAGGTGGGGATGACGACGTAGTCGCCGGCCACCGCGTCCAGCACGCCGAACGGTGACTCGACGCGCAGCGAGCCGGACTCCAGGTAGAGGCAGTGGTCCCCGGTGGCGTCCCGGAACAGCGGGGACGGCCGGTCGGCCAGCACGTACGCGATCCGGACGTCGTCGTTGGCGAGCAGGTACTGCCGGCCGAGCACCGGGTCCGCGCCGGTCCCGTCGAGCTTGTGGGTGCGCAGGTGGCGCGGCTTCAGCGGCAGGTTCGGCACGCGGGTGAACGCGGGTGGGGTGAACTCCTCAGCGGCCACGATCGCGGTCGGCGCGTGCCGGTGGTAGAGCAGGGACGAGTCGGAGGAGAAGCCCTCCTGACCGACCAGCTCCTCCGCGTAGAGGCTGCCGTCGGGTTGCCGGAACTGGGTGTGGCGCTTGCGGGGCACCTCGCCGACCCTGCGGTAGTACGGCATTTCGCCTCCCGATATGTCCCGTTCTCCGGCCGATGACGTCCGGTAATCGGACGCTGTTGTCCGTTCCTCGTAGCGTCCCGTAGATTCTTGTCTCGTGTCAACGCAGGTGACCCGTCTCTTCGCCGGCCTGGTCGACGATGCGGCGGTCTTCCCGCCCGGCAGCGCGTCGCTGCCGGACGCGGTGGCCGCCCACCGTCGGCACCGTGCCGCCTGGTACGCCGACCTGGTCGGCCCGCTGCTGCTGCCCGCCTCCGCGATCGCGGCCGGCGAGCTGAGCGGCCTGGTCGATCCGGCCGAGGGCTTCGTCATCGGGCTGATCGGCGACACCGGCATCGAACGGCTGCCCTTCGCCCTGTCGTTGCTGCCGCCCGACGGCGTGACCGCCCGGCAGGTCGAGGTGCCGGTTGCCAAGCGCGGCGAGGATCCGCAGGCCGGTCTGGCCGAGCTGGTCAAGCTCGCCGAGAGGTGGGCCGGCACCACGGTCTACGCGGAGATCCCGCTGACCTTCGGCCTGATGGGCGCGCTGGACGCCGTCGCCGCGGCGCGGGCCGGCGGCCTGCCGGTCGCCGCCAAGTTCCGCACCGGCGGGCTGGCCGCCGAACTCTTCCCGACCCCGATCGAGCTGGCCGCGGTGATCTGCGCCTGCCGGGACCGGGAGCTGCCGTTCAAGCTGACCGCCGGGCTGCACCACGCGATCCGGCACCGCGACCCGGAGACCGGCTTCACCCACCACGGGTACGTGAACGTGCTCGCCGCGACCCTCGCCGCCACCGAGGGTGCCGAGGTGGACGCCGTCTCCGAACTGCTCGCCGCGACCGACCCGGTGCGGGTGGTCGAGCAGGTACGGGCGCACCGGGACGACGAGCGCCCGCTCTGGGTGGGCTACGGCTCGTGCAGCATTGAGGAACCACTGACCGACCTGATCCGGCTGGGGCTGGTGAACGGGGGCTTCGAGGGAGTGAGCGAGTGAGCTGGGTGACGGGTGCCGACGGTTCCCCGTACGGGGTGACCAACCTGCCGTACGGGGTGTTCCGGCCGGGCGATCGCGAACCGCGGATCGGCGTACGCATCGGCGACTTCGTGCTGGACCTGGCCGGCGCGGAGGACGCCGGCCTGGTGCTGGCCGCCGGGGCGCTGGGCCGGCCCACCCTGAACGCCTTCATGGCGCTCGGCCGTCCGCAGTGGACCGCCGTCCGGCAGCGGATCGTCGAGCTGCTCACCGACGAGACGCACCGGCCTGCGGTGGAGCCGCTGCTGGTGCCGCTGCGCGAGGTGGAGCTGCTGCTGCCGTTCGAGGTGGCCGACTACGTGGACTTCTACTCGTCCGAGCACCACGCGGCCAACGTCGGGCAGATCTTCCGCCCCGGTCAGCCGCCGCTGCTGCCGAACTGGAAGCACGTGCCGATCGGCTATCACGGCCGGGCCGGCACGGTGGTGGTCTCCGGCACCCCGGTGGTCCGCCCCACCGGCCAGCGGGCCACCGCGCAGGGCCCCACCACCGGCGCGTCCGTACGGCTGGACATCGAGGCCGAGGTCGGCTTCGTGGTCGGCGTGCCGAGCCGGCTCGGCGACCGGGTCGCGGTCGAGGACTTCGCCGACCACGTGTTCGGCGTGGTGCTGGTCAACGACTGGTCCGCCCGGGACATCCAGGCCTGGGAGTACCAGCCCCTCGGCCCGTTCCTGGGCAAGTCCTTCGCCACCTCCGTCTCGGCCTGGATCACCCCGCTGGACGCGCTGGCCGACGCCTTCGTGCCGGCCCCGGACCAGGACCCGCCGGTGCAGGACTACCTGCGTGACACCCCGCGGCTGGGGCTGGACCTCGCCCTGTCGGTGGAGTGGAACGGCGAGCGGGTGGCCGAACCGCCCTTCGCCACCATGTACTGGACGCCGGCCCAGCAGCTCGCCCACCTCACGGTCAACGGGGCGTCGCTGCGTACCGGCGACCTCTACGCCTCCGGCACGGTCTCCGGTCCGGAGCGCGGTCAGGTGGGCTCGTTCCTGGAGCTGACCTGGGGCGGATCCGAAGCGGTGAAGTTCGCCGACGGGGGCACCCGGACCTTCCTGGAGGACGGCGACACGGTCACCGTCAGCGCCACCGCTCCCGGCCCGGACGGCACCACGATCGCCCTCGGCGAGGTCACCGGGACGATCCTCCCGGCTCGCTGACGCCGCCCTCCCGCCTTTCCGTGCCCGGTCGCACCCACTGTGCGACCGGGCACGTCGTCATCCCCGTTGATCGTCGCGGATTCCGCACGCCCGTCGGGCGTGCCCGAGCAGGAGGAGACGAGGATGACCGACCTGGCCGGTGCCGTCTGGCGCACCAGTAGCCGCTCCAACGATCAGGGCCTCTGCGTCGAGGTGGCGACGAATGTCGCCGCGCAGGGCGTGGTGGGGGTACGCGACTCGAAGGACCTGACCGGCCCGGCGCTCGCGGTCAGTCCACCGGGATGGACGGCGTTCGTCGCCGCGATCCGTGCCGGCGCCCTCCGGAGCTGACCCCGACGCCCCCTGACCCCGGTGCCCCGACGGGGGCACCGGCGGTGGAAATGTCACCGCAACCCTCCCCGTTTCCCGTTCACGCCCCGTACCGTGGACGACACGGGAGGTGCCATGTCGACGGTGACGGTTACTGCATTCATCGAAGCGCAGGACGTCGACGTGTGGCGGCTCCTCGCCGACCTTCCCGCGCGGGCCGCCTGGCTCTCCGCCGTCGGCGCGGTCGACGTGCTCACCCCCGGGCCCTTCGGCCCCGGCACCGCGTGGTGCGAGACCCGGGTCCGACCGGACGGCACCGCGGAGCCGGAGGAGTTCGTGGTGGTCGAGGCGGTCGCCCCGACCCGGCTCGTGCTCAGCTCGCGGGGCGCGGGAGCGGACTACCGGGTCACCTGGCGACTGCGTCCGGTCGAACGCCGCCGCCGCGGCTGCACCGAGGTCACCGTCGAGCAGCAGGCCGAGCCGACCGCCGTGTACGGCCGGATGCTGGCCCTGATCTTCGGCGGGCTGGCCGCTCGGGCGGTCGAGGGCGCCCTCCGGCGCGATCTCACCGACCTGGCCCGGGCGGTCGCGCCCACCCGCTCCGCCGAGGCGGCCTGAGCCGGCCCGTTTCCGCCGACCGGAGCACGCAGGGCGCTGCGCCGGCGCGTCTGGCGCCGCGCTGCGACCTTGGCTCGCCTCCGGCAACTCCAGCTCGGCGCGTCTGGCGCCGCGCTGCGAGCTGGAGTTGCCGGTCGGTAGGGTGCCGGGCGGAGGTGCGGCATGGGGAAGCCCTCGGGGCGGCGGCGGATCGTGGTGGCGCTCGCGGCGATGCTGGCCGTCGGGGCGGCGACCGCCGTGGTGTACCGGGTGCTCGCGCCGGCCGAGGTCAGCACGGTTGCCCGCGGCTCGTACCCGGCGGCGCCGAACCCGGGTCCCGGGGTGATCGGCCGGCTGCCGGTGGCCTCGCTGGTCGTCGACGGCCGGCTCCGTGTCTACGCCGGTGCCCGTCAGGTGTACGCCGACCAGCCGGTCGACCGGCGGTACCGGGTGACCCCGTACTGGGCGTACCGGCGTTGGCCGGCCCGGCTCGACGGCGTGCTCGCCGACGGCACCACCGTGGTCACCCGCTGGTCGGACGGGAAGCTGGTGGCGCTCGACGCGCGTACCGGCCGGGTGGCCTGGCGGACCGACGGGCCGGCGGCGGCGGAGCGGCCCGAGCCGCGCCGCACCTACGCCGCGACGGTCTGGGATCCGGCGGGCCTGTACGTCGCCCGCCCGGCCGCGGGCCGGGGCGTACTGGTCGCGGCCGGTGCCGGGCAGCTCGACGGGTACGACCTGACCGACGGCCGCCGGCTCTGGCGGGTCGACCAGGAGCGGGGCTGCGTCGGCGCGGCGGGCACCACCGCCACCGGTGAGGTGCTCGGGTTGGTCGCCTGCGCCGGGCCGGAGACGGTCGAGTTCCGGGACGCCGCGACCGGCGCGGTCCGCACCCGCTGGCGTCCCCCGAGCGCGCCGGACGAGCTGGTGGTGACCCCGGTCGGTTGCCGGGAGGGACGCTCCGGCTGCCGGGGGCTGCGCATCTCCGGCCGCGGCGACGGCAACGGCCGGGGCTGGCTGGTCGGCGCCGGTGCCCCGGTGGCCGCGCCCGCCCTCGACGGGACGGACACCGTACTCGACGGCGAGCGGGCCGTCGGTACCTCGGCGGGAGTGGTGACCGGCCGATCCGCCCGGGGCGGCGAGGAGCTGTGGCGGCGGGCCGACCTCGGGCCGGTCCGGATCATCGCGGCCGAGCCGGGCCGGGTGCACCTGCTGACCGAGCGGAACGACCTGGTCACTCTCGACCCGGCAACCGGCGCGGAGCGGTCTCGCTTCCCGCTGGAGATCGGCCAGGACGGGCTCGGCTGGCAGCCCGGCCGGGCGTACGCGACGGGCGGGTACCTGGCGGTGGAGCGGGCCCGCGAGCGGGCCACCGCGGACGACGACGACCAGGCGTACTTCCTGACCTCCGAGCCGGTGCTGCTCGCCGCCACCTAGGCCCGGGCGGCGGCGAGCAGCCGGAGCGGCTCAGACGAGCGCGGCCTCGGCGGCGGCCAGGAAGGCGTCGTTCTCGGCCGGGGTGCCGATGGTGACCCGCACCCCGTCGCCGGGGAACGGCCGGACGATGACGCCGCGCGCCTCGCACGCCTTGCCGAAGTCGACGGCCCGCTCGCCGAGCGGCAGCCAGACGAAGTTGGCCTGGCTGGACGGCACGTCCGGGATGAACTTGCGCAGCGCCTCGGTGACCCGCTCCCGCTCGGCGACGACCAGCGCGCACCGGCGCTCGACCTCGTCGGCCTGCGTCAACGCGGCGAGCGCGCCGGCCTGGGCGGCCATGCTGGTGGAGAAGGGGGTGACGACCTTGCGCACGGCGGCGGCCACGGTCGGCTCGGCGACCAGCCAGCCGATCCGCAGGCCGGCGAGCCCCCACGCCTTGCTCAGGGTGCGCAGCACCGCCACGTTCGGTCGGTCCAGGTAGCTGAGGCCGTCCGGCACCTCCGGGTCGGTGACGAACTCCCGGTACGCCTCGTCGATGACCACGAGCACGTCGTCCGGCACCGCGTCGAGGAAGCGGTCCAGCTCCGCCTTGCGGACGGCGGTACCGGTGGGGTTGTTCGGGTTGCAGACCAGGATCATCCGGGTCCGGTCGGTCACCGCCGCCGCCATCGAGGTCAGGTCGTGGCCGTGGCCGGCGTCGTTCGGCACCCGGACGCTGGTCGCACCGCTGGTCGCCGCGATGATCGGATACGCCTCGAACGACCGCCACGAGTAGAGCAGCTCGTCGCCGGGCAGGCAGGTGGCCCGCACGAGGTGCTCGGCCAGCGCGACCGAGCCGCAGCCGGTGGCGATCCGGTCGGCGTCCACGCCGTACCGCTCGGCGAGGGCCTGGCGCAGCGCCACCACACCCATGTCCGGGTAGCGGTGCGAGCCGGCGACCGCCTCGGTGACCGCCTCCACCACGCCGGGCAGCGGGCCGTAGGGCACCTCGTTGCTGGCCAGCTTGATCGCCTCGGGCAGGCCCAGCTCGCGGGCCAGGTCGGCGGGGCTGCGTCCCGGCACGTAGTTCGGCAGCGCGTCCAGGTCGGCGCGGGTCAGCCGCAGCGGAGGCTGGTGACGTCCGGTGTCGGTCATGGGGTGTCTCCCGGAGGGTTGGCGCGATCGCGCGGGGCGGTACGGGTGTCGGGCCTGGTACGGGGAAGCTGGACCACCACGGTCTGCGCGCGCTTGTCGTGCAGCGCCTGGCGCAGCGGCTGGTCGAAGAGCACCGAGACGGCGTCGACGAACTGGAGCAGCAGGCCGAAGCCGCAGCAGTACCAGAGCATGGTGGGCAGGCCGAGGGTGGTCCAGCGCCGGGTGGCCCGGCCGAAGCCGAGTGGTTGGTCGGCCTCGACCGGCAGCGCGCGGACGCCCACCACCCGCTTGCCGAAGGTCTGCCCGCGGGCCGCCATCGAGGGCACCTCGTAGGCGAACCAGAGCGCGGTGGCGATCAGCAGGATGACGATCTGGAGCAGGCCGGCCTGGTCGCCCGGCTGGGGCAGTCCCTCGGTGGAATTGTTTCCGGACAGCGCCCGGCGGAACGACTCCCGCAGGTACGGGGCGATCTCCTCGAAATACCGCCAGACGAACCAGCCGTTCACCGCGACGTTGAGCAGTAACACCATGCCGAAGTCGATCAGGCGGGCGACCAGCCGGGCGCCGTACGAGGCAAGCGGCAGCCCGTGCGGGTACGGCAGGGGAGGCCGGCCCGGCCAGGTCGGGTAGGGCGCGCCCGGTGGCGGCCCGGCCGGCTGACCCGGCCACTGTCCCGCTCCGCCCGGTAGCCCCGGATACGGCGCGGGACCCGGCTGGCCGGGGTGGACCCCGGTGTCCGGCCGACCCGGGTGTGCCCCGGGACCGACGGGCACCGGCTCGGCGGCGGGAGCCGGCTCGGGCGGCGGCGGGCCGTCGGGCGGGGTGGCGTCGACCGGGATCGGCGCGCCGATCCACCCCTCGCCGTCCCAGTACCGCCGGGTCTCGGGATCGGCGGGGTCGACGTACCAGCCGGGTTGCACGCTCACGGTTTCGTCCAGGTTCGCGGCTGCGGGGCTCGCAGGCCCGGCTCACTCCGCACGCTCACGGCGCCGTCCCAGTTTCGCGGCTGCGGGGCTCGCAGGTCCGGCTCACTCCTCACGCTCACGGTGCAACCTTAACGACCACAGTGCCGGCGAACTTGTCGTGCAGGCACTGCTGCCAGGGCTTGTCCCAGAGCTGCCAGAACCCGTCGGCGTAGCTGGCGAAGGGCACCAGCGTGCCGGCCACGAACTCCACCAGGTACCGCCTGCCGAGCACGCCCCGGGTCAGCGGCGCGGCCGGGTCGAGCGGCACGATGCGGAGCTTCATCGCCTTCTTGCCGAGCGTCTGCCCGGTCCGGCGGGCGTACTCGACGTGGTAGAGCCAGTAGAAGACGAGCATCACCAGCAGCAGCCCGGCCTCGGCGAGCAGCATCGGCAGGAAGAAGTCGCCCAACATGGTCGCCGGATCGGGCTGTGGCACGGTCCCGTCCGGGTTCACCGCCGTCATCTCGGTGAACATCCGGAGCCAGAGCCAGATGAAGACCGGGAAGAACAACACCATGGCCAGCACGGTCGCCACGGCGGTGTCGAGCAGCCAGGCCACCAGCCGGTCGCCGAAGCCGGCCAGGGGTTGCCCGTTCGGGGCCAGGGTGGGCGGCACGAACCCGGGGTGCGGGGCGTACCCAGGGGGCGGCGGCGGGTAGCTCGGCAGCCCGGCGTACGGCTCCGGGGTGCGCTGCGGGGGCGGCAGGTACGGCCCGGACGGGGGCGTGAAGCCGCCGCCCGCGGGCGAGGGCCCGGCGGGCGGCGGCGGAGTGTTCGGGGGAGGCTGGGTCACGCGGACAGTGTTACAGGTTGCCGCGCTTCTCCTGCTCCCGCTCGATCGCCTCGAACAGGGCCTTGAAGTTGCCCTTGCCGAAGCCGAGGGAGCCGTGCCGCTCGATCAGCTCGAAGAAGACGGTCGGGCGGTCCTGCACCGGCTTGGTGAAGATCTGCAGCAGGTAGCCGTCCTCGTCCCGGTCGACCAGGATCTTGCGGGCCTTCAGCTCCTCGATCGGCACCCGCACCTGGCCGATCCGGGCGCGCAGCTCCGGGTCGTCGTAGTAGGAGTCCGGGGTCTCGAGGAACTCGACGCCGGCCGCGCGCATGGCGTCGACGCTGGCCAGGATGTCGTTGGTGGCGACGGCGATGTGCTGCGCGCCGGGGCCCTGGTAGAACTCCAGGTACTCGTCGATCTGCGACTTCTTGCGGGCGACGGCTGGCTCGTTGAGCGGGAACTTCACCTTGCGGGTGCCGTTCGCGACCACCTTGCTCATCAGGGCGGAGTAGTCGGTGGCGATGTCGTCGCCGATGAACTCGGCCATGTTGCTGAAGCCCATGACCCGCTTGTAGAACTCGACCCATTCGTCCATCCGGCCCAGCTCCACGTTGCCGACCACGTGGTCGACGGCCTGGAAGAAGCGCTTCGGCTGGAGGCCGGCGTCGATCATCGGCTGCCGGTCCACGATCGGGCCGCGTGCCACGAAGCCGGGCAGGAACGGACCGGTGTAGCGGGACCGGTCGACCAGGGTGTGCCGGGTGTCGCCGTACGTGGCGATGGCGGCCAGCCGGACGGTGCCGTGCTCGTCGCTGACATCGTGCGGCTCGACCAGGCCGGTCGCGCCCTGCGCGGTGGCGTGCGCGTACGCGGCGTCCACGTCCGGCACCTCCAGCGCAATGTCCGAGACGCCGTCGCTGTGCTTCGCGACGTGCTCGGCGCCCTCGGCGTCCGGGCGGACCGCGCCGGTCAGCACGAACCGGGCCGAGCCGCTGGTCAGCACGTACTGGGCGTGGTCCCGGTAGCCCTGCTCCGGACCGCGGTACGCGACGCAGGTCATGCCGAACGCGGTGGAGTAGTAGTGGGCGGCCTGCTTGGCGTTGCCCACCAGGAAGTGCACGTGGTCGAGGCCCTTGACCGGGAACGGGTCCCGGGTGATGTCGTGGTCGACGGCGCCGACGAGGGCGTCGACGTCGACCTCCTCGGTCGACTCGGGTCGGTCGATCGCCTGGGTCATGGTGGCCTCCCTTGCGTACCGGCCGGCCTCGTGGGCCGCCGTTGGTTGCTTGTCTCGCGAGGATCGCTGCGTCGGTGGTGGTTGGGCAACCGTTCCCAATAATGCTGGTCAGGTTGTGCATTTGGTAAGGTGAGAACCCATGAGCGCTAGTCAGGATGTACAGCTCGACGAGCTGGATGCACGACTCCTCACGTTGCTCGCCGAGGAGCCGCGGATCGGGGTGCTGGAGTGCTCCCGCCGCCTCGGGGTGGCCCGGGGCACCGTCCAGGCCCGGCTCGACAAGCTGATCGAGCGGGGGGTGATCGGCGGCTTCGGCCCGGACATCTCGCCGGCCGCGATCGGCTTCGGGGTGACCAGCTTCGTGACCCTGGAGATCAGCCAGCGACACGGCCACGACCCGGTGACCGCCCACCTGGCGGCGATCCCGGAGGTGCTGGAGGCGCACACCATCACCGGCTCCAGCGACCTGCTCTGCCGCATCGTGGCCCGGTCGAACACCGACCTGCAGCGGGTGATCGACCAGATCGTGTCGTACGAAGGCATCCGCCGCGCCTCCACGATCATCGCGCTGGCCGAGCAGATCCCCTACCGCACCCTCCCGCTGGTCCGCTCGGCCGCCCGCGGCGGCGCATAACACGACCGCGGGCCGAGAAAGCGGCGCGACACGGCCGTCCGTGCGGTCGGCGCAGCGGTGATCGTCGCTACCGTGGGCGTTGTGAAGGGCCTTGGCGTACGTGGCTGGTTGCTGCTCGGGCTCATCACCGTGGTCATTCTCGCCGCGACCGGCGTGTGGAACCCCTTCCCGACGGTGTGGGACTGGGTCGACCGGAGCGAGCCGATCTCCCAGCCGGACGTGGTCTGGCAGCAGCGGGTCGGCGGCACGCCGAGGAGCGTCACCATCGCCGGCGACACCGTGATCGTCGAGCAGCGGACCCGGGTCGAGGCGCGCAGCCTGGCCACCGGCACCCAGCTCTGGGAGCGCAAGGCGGACTGGGCGGCGGTCGCGGGCGGCGACCGGAACCCGGTCGTCGCCGTGGGCAAGCTCCTGGTCAAGGGGTACGAGCTGCTCGACCCGGCCACCGGCGTGGTACGCCGCCGCGACGACCAGGCGGTCGCCGTCTGGACGTACCGGAACCTGCTCCTCGACGCCCACTGCACGGCGGCGACCGACTGCACGCTGAGCGCCTGGGAGCCGCGCGGGACCCGGCCGCTCTGGACCGCCTTCCTGCCCGGGGTGCACAGCGGGGTACTCGCCGACAACCCGGAGCTGCTCGGCAGCCGCCGGCTGGGCGCGCCGCGCATCGACGGCGGCGTCGCCGGGCCGGAGAGCGTCCCGCCGCTGCTCGGCTTCCCGGTGGACGGGCGGGTGCACGTGGTGGACACCGCGACCGGGCGGGTGCTGCAGAACGTCGAGCCCGGCCGGGAGGAGCGGCTCGCGGTGATCGGCGGCCGGCTGCTCCGGATCACCGCCAGCTCGCGCGACGGGACCTGCTACTTCACCATCTCCGCCGTCGACCCGGCCACCGGGCGGGAGGTGTGGCGGCGGCCCGGGCTCAACCTGCGCACCGCCGACTACGCCGGCTGCGTGCAGCGGGAGGACCCCCAGGGTGCCCGCAACGTGCTGATCGGGGTGGCCCCGGACGGCCGGGAGGCGGTGCTCGACGGGTACGACGGCCGGCTGCTCCAGGTCGGCGCGGACGGCGAGAAGCTGCTCGCCGTCGACGACCGGTACGCGCTGGTGCGCAGCGCCGACAAGCAGTCGATCCTCGGCCGGGAGCTCTCCGTCGACCGCACCCGCTGGACCCGGGCCGCCGGGGGGAAGAGCGGGGCCGCGCTCACCCCGTACGCGGCTTTGATCGCCGAGGACAAGCCGTCCCGGCTGATCGCGGTCGACCCCCGTACCGGTCGGGAGCTGGTGGTGCTGCGGACCTCGGCGAACGCGCTGGCGGTCGGCCCGCACGGCATGATCATCGGCGAGGGGCGGGAGATCGGGTACGTCCGCTGGGGCGCCGGCACCACCGTCGTGCCGCCGCCGGACGGCGGCGTCGCCCCCGGGCCGAACCCGGGCGGGACCTACGTGCCCCCCTCCGACCAGGGCAGTTGCGGGCCGAAGAACGAGCTCTGCTGACCGGCGCGGCGCGGCGGGTGAGAGCGGCGTCCCAGGAGGCACCCGGGGGTGCCACCGATCGACGCCTCTGCCCTAGGCTTTTCCGTCATGAGCAGTGCCGCCGCCTTCTCGTACGCCCCCTTGCTGCCGACCGCCCCCGACCAGACCGAGTACCGCCTGGTCACCGACGAGGGCGTCGACGTCGTCGACGGCCCGGGTGGCCGTCGGTTCCTCACCGTGGAGCCCTCCGCGCTGACCGCGCTGACCGCCGAGGCGATGCACGACATCGCCCACTTCCTGCGTCCGGCGCACCTGGCCCAGCTCCGGTCGATCATCGACGACCCGGCGGCGTCGCCGAACGACCGCTTCGTCGCGCTGGACCTGCTGCGCAACGCCAACATCGCCGCCGGCGGCGTGCTGCCGATGTGCCAGGACACCGGCACCGCGATCGTGATGGGCAAGCGCGGCCGGCACGTGCTCACCGACGGCAGCGACGCCGAGGCCATCTCGCGCGGCGTCTACCAGGCGTACACCCGGCTGAACCTGCGGTACTCGCAGCTCGCCCCGCTGACCATGTGGGAGGAGCGAAACACCGGCAGCAACCTCCCCGCCCAGGTGGAGCTCTACGCCGAGGACCCGGACGGGCACCCGGACGCGTACAAGTTCCTCTTCATGGCCAAGGGCGGTGGCTCGGCCAACAAGTCGTACCTCTACCAGGAGACCAAGGCGCTGCTGAACCCGACGCGGATGATGCAGTTCCTGGAGGAGAAGCTGCGCCTCATCGGCACCGCGGCCTGCCCGCCGTACCACCTGGCCATCGTCATCGGCGGCACCTCCGCCGAGTACGCGCTGAAGACCGCAAAGTACGCCTCCGCGAAGTACCTGGACACCCTGCCCACCTCCGGCTCGATGAGCGCCCACGGCTTCCGTGACCTGGAGCTGGAGGCCGAGGTGCTGGAGCTGACCCGCAACTTCGGCATCGGCGCGCAGTTCGGCGGGCGCTACTTCTGCCACGACGTGCGGGTGGTCCGGCTGCCGCGGCACGGCGCCTCCTGCCCGGTCGCCATCGCCGTCTCCTGCTCCGCGGACCGGCAGGCGGTCGCCAAGATCACCCCGTCGGGCGTCTGGCTGGAGCGCCTGGAGACCGACCCGGCGCGCTACCTGCCCGACGTCACCGACGCCCACCTGGACGCCTCCGAGGTGGTCCGGGTCGACCTCAACCGGCCGATGGACGAGATCCGCGCCGAGCTGTCGAAGTATCCGGTGAAGACCCGGCTCTCGCTGACCGGCCCCCTCGTGGTGGCCCGGGACATCGCGCACGCCAAGATCGCCGAGCGGCTGGACGCGGGTGAACCGATGCCGCAGTATCTCCGCGACCACGCCGTCTACTACGCCGGCCCGGCCAAGACCCCGGAGGGCTACGCGTCCGGCTCGTTCGGCCCGACCACCGCCGGCCGGATGGACGCGTACGTGGAGAAGTTCCAGGCGGCCGGCGGCTCGATGGTGATGCTGGCCAAGGGGAACCGTTCCGCCCAGGTCACCCGCTCCTGTCAGCAGCACGGCGGCTTCTACCTCGGCTCGATCGGCGGCCCGGCGGCCCGGCTCGCCCAGGACTGCATCAAGCACGTCGAGGTTCTCGAATACCCCGAGCTGGGCATGGAAGCGGTCTGGAAGATCGAGGTGGAGGACTTCCCCGCCTTCGTCGTCGTCGACGACAAGGGCAACGACTTCTTCGCCGAGGTCACCAAGCCGGTGCTCACCGTCGGCCGGCGCTGACGTCCGACGCACGCGGCAGGGGCGCCGGGGGGACCTGTCCCGGCGCCCCTTACTCGTAGCCGCCCGCTGGCCGTCGACATCGGTGCGCCCGCCCGGAGGCTCCCCGGCCGGGCGCACCGCCCCCGTCGGATGTCGTCACCGACAACCGGAACGAGTGTCGGGCCCATCGCTGTCGATCCGCTATCAGATTGCTATCGCCTGCGTGAGGCGATCCGTGACCTGGGGGCTACGCTCCTGGAAGTTGCGCAAAAGGCATGCGGGGGACAGATGCGGTTCGGGATCCTGGGGTCCCTTCGGGTCGGTGCGGGCGAGGCCACCGTCACCGCGGGGCGGGACCGGATCGTGCTCGCCATGCTGCTCCTGCGGGCCGGCCGCGTGGTCCCCGTCGAGGAACTGATCGACGCGGTCTGGGAGGAACGCCCCCCGGCAACCGCCCGGACCCAGCTCCAGATCTGCGTGTCGCGACTGCGGCGGCGGCTCGCCACGCTCGGGCTGTCCCCGGAGACCATCGTCCGGGACCCGGTCGGTTACGGCATCCGGATCGAGCCGAGCGACCTGGACGCCGAGGTCTTCGCCCGCGAGGTCGACGCCGGCCGGGCCGCGATCGCCGCCGGGCAGGCCACCGGGGCGCGTCGGCACTACCGCGCCGCCCTCGCGCTCTGGCGCGGGCCCGCGCTGAGTGGGATCGCCAGCCGGAGCGTCCGCCGCCGGGCGCAGGCACTCGACGAGCAGCGACTCGCCGTGCTGGAGGAGTGCGTCGACGTCGAGCTGCGGCTGGGGCAGGCGGCCGACCTGATCGAAGAGCTGGGCGAGGGCGTGGAACGCAACCCGTTGCGGGAGCGGCTGCGGGGTCAGCTCATGCTGGCCCTCTCCTCGGTCGGCCGGCAGGCCGACGCGCTCGCCGTCTACCGCGCGGGCCGCCGGATCTACGCCGAGGAGCTGGGCATCGAGCCCGGCGCGGCGTTGCAGGAGCTGCACCAGCGGGTGCTCGCCGGCGACGTGACGGCCACCGAGCCGGAGCGACCCCGGCTTGTCGTACCGGTCCGGTCGCTGCCGCGGGCGATCAGCGACTTCACCGGGCGGCAGCAGACGGTGGCGCGGCTGGTGAAGGAGATCGCCGAGGACCGGGCCCGGGTCCACCTCATCGACGGGATGGCGGGCAGCGGCAAGACCACCCTCGCCGTGCACGTGGCGACCGCCCTCGCCGACCGGTTCCCGGACGCTCAGCTCTTCATCGACCTGCACGGGCACAGCGAGCGGGAACCGCTGACCCCGGCAGCGGCGGTGGCCACGCTGCTCCGCCAGCTCGGCACGCCGGTGGAGCGGATCCCGCTCGACCTCGACGACCGACTGGCGGTGTGGCGTACCGAGCTGGCGAACCGGCGCGCCCTGGTGGTGCTCGACAACGCCGCCGGTACCGCGCAGGTGATGCCGCTGCTGCCCAACGGACCGGACAACCTCGTCCTGATCACCAGTCGTCGCCGCCTGGTCGGGCTCGACGACGGGCGGCCGTCCTCGCTGCCCGTGCTGGACCCGGACGAGGCCGTCGAGCTGCTCGCCCGGGTGGCCGGCCCGGACCGGGTGGCCGCGGAGCCGGAAGCCGCGGCGGAGGTGGTCCGCCGGTGCGGTCACCTGCCGCTGGCGATCCGGTTGGCCGGCGCCCGGCTGGCACACCGGCCGAGCTGGCGGATCGCCGGTCTGGCCGAGCGGCTGACCGCTCGGTCGGACGCGCTGGGCGAGCTCGCGGCCGGCGAGCGCTCAGTCGGTCAGGCCTTCGCACTGTCGTACGCCCAGGTGTCGCCCTCGGCGCAGCGGCTGTTCCGGCTGCTCGGGCTGCATCCCGGGGGCCGGTTCGACAACGCGGTGGCCGCCGCGCTGATCGAGCTGCCGCTGCGCGAGGCGCAGGATCTGCTCGACGAGTTGGTGGATGCGCACGTGGTCGAGGAGGTGGAACCGGGCCGGTACCGGCTGCACGACCTGCTGCACGAATACGCCCGCAGGCTGGTCGACGAGCCCGAACGATCCGCGGAACGGCACCGGGCCGTCGAGGGGCTGCTCGACCACTTTGTGCACGTGGCGACCTCGATCGCCCGGTCCGTCGAGCCGGACGCCAGCCGCCGCAGCCTGTTCCGCCCGACCGCGCCGACACGGCCCGACCTGTTACTGGCCAGCGCGAGTCAGGGGCGTACCTGGTTCGACGAGAACCGCGCCGCGCTCGTCGCGCTGGTCCGTCTTGCCGAGGCCGAAGGCTTTCCTCAACAGTGCTGGCAGCTGGCCCGGGCGACCTGGTGGCCGAACTTCGACGGCGGGCATCTCGACGAGCTGACCGAGACGCACACCATCGCCCTGCGCGCCGCCGAAAGCCGGGGCGACGACGTGGCTGCCGCCGTCACCATGAATTACCTCGCCTCGGCGCACTTCCGACTGGCGCGATTCGCCGAAGCGACCCGTCTCATGGAGGCCGTCGCCGATCGTCACCGCCGGCTCGGTCTCCGTCCCGCGCGGACACGGACCCTGTGCAACCTGGCCGTCGCCTATGCCGGCGCTGACGAGTACCGGCGCGCCGAGGAGTGTGTCAAGACCGCGATGCGGTTGGCCAGGCCCGTGGACGAGCCCGAGGTCGTCGCACCCGACCTGCTCAACAACCTCTCGATCGCCCTGCTCAGCCTGGGTCGATACGACGAGGCCCTGCGGGCCGCCCGGACCCATCTCCTGTCGGCGCGAGAGCATCGCAACCTGAGACACGTGACGAACGCCTTCGGTCACCTGGGAATGATCCGTCACCGGATGGGGGACCGCGGGCCGGCGCGTCGGCTGTTGCGGGCGGCGCTCCAGCAGAAGCGCACGTCCGGCAACCGGTTCGGTGAGGGCGAGGTGCTCAACGAGATCGGGATGATGGAGCGCGAGGACGGCCGTCCGGAGCACGCGGCGGCCCTGCACCGCGCCGCGCTCACCGCGATGACCGACGCCGGGGACCGCATCGGGCAGTGCGCCGCGCGGAACCTGCTGGCGCGTGCGCTCCTCGACCAGGGGGACCTGCCGAGCGCACTCGACCTGCACCGCCGGGTGCTCGAGGACGCCACCCGGCTCGGGCTGCGTTACGAGCAGGCGCGGGCGCTCGACGGGCTGGCGCGTTGCCTGCGCGGCACCGACCCGCGTCAGGCCCGCACGTACGCCAGCCGGGCGCTGACCCTGTTCCGCCAGATCGAGTCCCCGGACCAGCGGGCGACCGAGGAGCTGATCGCCGGACTGGGCTGACCGATCATCTGCGCGCCGACGGCGGGCGCGGCAGGATGGTACGCGTGACGACTCCAGAGGAGACCGGCTACCGGATCGAACGCGACTCGATGGGTGAGGTGGAGGTGCCCGCCGAGGCGCTGTGGCGGGCGCAGACCCAGCGCGCTGTGCAGAACTTCCCGATCTCCGGGCGGGGTATCGAACCGGCCCAGATCAAGGCCCTGGCGCAGATCAAGGGTGCGGCCGCGCAGGTCAACGGCGAGCTGGGGGTGATCGGGGCGGACGTCGCCGAGGCGATCGCCACCGCCGCCGCGCACGTCGCCGCCGGCGGGTACGACGACCAGTTCCCGGTGGACGTGTTCCAGACCGGCTCCGGCACCTCGTCCAACATGAACACCAACGAGGTGATCGCCACCCTGGCCGGCCGCGAGCTAAGCCGTAGCGTCCATCCGAACGACGACGTCAACGCCTCACAGTCCAGCAACGACGTCTTCCCGTCCTCGATCCACCTGGCCGCCACGCAGTTCGTGGTGGAGGACCTGATCCCCTCGCTGAAGCACCTGGCCGGGGCGCTGGAGGAGAAGGCGGCCGAGTTCGAGACCGTGGTCAAGGCCGGGCGTACCCACCTGATGGACGCCACCCCGGTCACCCTTGGGCAGGAGTTCGGCGGGTACGCCGCCCAGGTCCGCTACGGCGTCGAGCGGCTGGAGGCGGTGCTGCCCCGGCTGGCCGAGCTGCCCCTGGGCGGCACGGCGGTGGGCACCGGCATCAACACCCCGTTCGGCTTCGCCGGCAAGGTGATCGAGAAGCTGCGTGGCTCGACCGGCCTGCCGCTGACCGAGGCGCGCAACCACTTCGAGGCGCAGGGCGCCCGCGACGCGCTGGTGGAGACCTCCGGCCAGCTTCGCACCATCGCGGTCGGCCTCTACAAGATGGCCAACGACATCCGCTGGATGGGCTCCGGCCCGCGCGCCGGCCTGCGGGAGCTGCGCATCCCCGATCTCCAGCCGGGCTCGTCGATCATGCCAGGCAAGGTGAACCCGGTGGTCGCCGAGGCGATGCGGCAGGTCTGCGCCCAGGTGATCGGCAACGACGCCGCAGTGGCGTTCGCCGGCACGCAGGGCGACTTCGAGCTGAACGTGATGCTCCCGGTGATGGGTCGCAACCTGCTGGAGTCGATCAAGTTGCTGGCCGCGTCGAGCCGGCTCTTCGCGGACCGCCTGGTGGTCGGCCTGGTCGCGGACGCCGAGGTCTGCCTGGCGTACGCGGAAGGGTCGCCGTCGATCGTCACCCCGCTCAACCGCCACCTCGGCTACGACGAGGCCGCCTCGATCGCCAAGGAGGCGCTGGCCAAGCAGGTCTCCATCCGCGAGGTGGTGATCTCGCGGGGGCACGTGGACTCCGGCAGGCTCGGCGAGACCCAACTCGACGAGGCGCTCGACCTGCTCCGGATGACCCACCCCTGACGCCCTCACCCGCCCCCGGCGTCCTCACCCGCCCCAGGGCCGCCCTGGCCTGCCCAGGCGCCCTGGCCCGCCCGGCTGGCCCTGGTCCGCCCCCCTTCCCCGGGCCGTGATCCACTCCGTTTGCGGCAATCTGCGGCTTTGGGGCTTGTGATGGCGCGACCTGCCGCAAGCCGAGTGGATCACTGCTGGAACGGCTGTCGTCGGCGCGGCATCCAGGCGAGGAGGCGGGCGAAGAGTGCCGGCGGGTCCGGTCCGGCGTGCGGGTGCAGGCGGTGGAGGTCGGCTGTCGCCCCGTGCCGCACCGTGCAGAGGTGGACGCTGAGCGCGACCAGGTCGTGCGCGTACTCGCTGACCAGGCAGAGCCGCGCGGTGGCGCACGGCCAGGGCGCGGCGCGGGCCCGGCAGAGCCAGAGTGGGCGCAGCGGTAGGTGCGGCGGCCCTCGACCAGTACGCCTGGCGGGCCTTCCTGGCCGCGCCACCGCGCTGACCCGGCTCGGCCGACTCCGCGCCGCCGATCCGGCGGTGTCGCTGTGCTCGGGATGCCGCCCTGTCGCCGAGGTCGCGTCGGATTTTCCCCATCAGGACTGGGTCGCCGCCTTGCGGGCGCGGTAGGCGGTGACGGCGGCGCGGTTGCCGCAGCCGGCGTCGCAGAACCGGCGTGACCGGTTCTTGGAGAGGTCGACCAGGACGTTGTCGCAGTCCGGGTGATCGCAGGTCCGCAGCCGGCTCAACTCGTCCATCCGGACCAGATCGGCCATCGCCATGGCCGCCTCGACCGCCATCCGCGTCGCCAGGGGGGCGTCCCGGGGCACGGCGTGCAGGTGGTACGGCTCGTCGTCGTGCCGGATGAGTTGCGGCAGGGCGTGCGACTCGCGGAGCAGCCCGTTGACGATCGTCACCACCTCGTCGGGGTCGGCGTGCCAGAGCCTGCGCAGCCGGGGCCGCAGGGCGCGAACCTCACGCAGCTCCGCCCCGGTGTGTTCGTGCCGGCCGGTCCAGGCGTGCGCGGTGAAGAACTCGTCGAGGGCGGCCACGTCCGGCAGGCCCTCGCGGTCCGGTCCGGCGGTGTTGACCAGTGCTGCCGCGGCGGTCAGGCCGCACTCGGTGTCATGAGCGAAAAGCAACTTGACTCCTGTCAGGGTGCCGGCCTAGCGTCATCAGCATAACCTCGTTTGACTCATGACGGGTCGTCGGACCAAGGAGCTGTCGATGCGTGAACGGCCCGGCCTCGGCCTCGGTCTCGCCCTGCTCTCCGCGCTCACCTTCGCCACCTCGGGCACCTTCGCCCGGCCGCTGATCACCGGGGACTGGTCCGCCGAAGCGGTCGTGCTGGCCCGGGTCGGCATCGCCGCGCTGGTGCTGGCCGTACCGGCCGTGCTGGCGCTGCGCGGGCGATGGGCGGTGCTCCGCCGCAACGCTGGCACCATGGTGCTGTTCGGGCTGCTCGGGGTGGCCCTGGCCCAGGCGTGCTTCTTCAACGCGGTCCGCTACCTGCCGGTCGGCGTCGCGCTGCTGCTGGAGTATCTCGGCATCGTGCTGGTCGTCGGTTGGATGTGGCTGGTCCACGGGCAACGGCCCCGGGTGCTCACCGTGGTCGGATCGCTGACCGCGCTCGCCGGCCTGGTCCTCGTGCTGGACCTGGCCGGGGCCGGCCGGCTCGACCCGGTCGGGGTGCTGTGGGGGCTCGGCGCCGGAGTCGGGCTGGCCGGCTACTTCGTCATCGCCGGCCGGGTCGACGCCGCGCTGCCGTCCGTGGTGATGGCGAGCGGCGGCATGGCGGTCGGCGCGCTGGTGCTGCTCCTGCTCGGCGTCGTCGGGGCGCTCCCGCTGCGGGCCGGCACCACCGACGTCACCTTCACCGGGCATCGGATGAGCTGGCTGGTGCCGATCGTCGGGCTGTCGCTGATCGCCGCGGTGGTCGCGTACCTGACCGGGGTCGCCGGGGCCCGGATCCTCGGGGCGCGGCTGTCCTCCTTCGTCGGGCTGACCGAGGTGATGTTCGCGGTGCTGATCGCCTGGTTGGTGCTGGGGGAGCTGCCGACCGGTGTCCAGCTACTCGGCGGCGCGCTGATCGTGGCCGGGGTAGCCCTGGTCCGGCTGGACGAGTTGCGCGCGGCACCCGAGGCGGTCGGATCCGCCCCGACCGAGCCGGTCCTGGTGGCTGAGCGCTGAGCGCCACGGCGCCAAGGCACTCCACCACGACTGGAAGACTCAGCCGCATGCGGACCGCTGTCGTGTTCGACGCCGACGAGACCCTGGTCGACCTCCGCCCCGCGGTCACCGGTGCGCTGGCGTCCGTACTCGAGGAGATGCGACGGCGGACCCCGGCGGCGGCCACGGTGTCGCTCGCGGACCTTGAGGGCGACTGGGGCGCGGTGTTCGGGGCGCTGAGCGCCGCGCCGGTGCAGGAGATCCGGCGGGCCGCGCTGGCCCGGTCGCTGGCCCGGGCCGGGCTCGACGACCACCTGGACGAGCTGGCCGCGTTCTTCTTCGCCCGCCGGTTCGAGCTGACCAGGCCATTCCCGGACGCGGTGCCTGCGCTCGCCGCGCTGCGGCCGCGCCACCTGCTCGGCTTCGCCACCAACGGCAACAGCCGGGCGGAACGCTGCGGCCTCGCCGGGCAGTTCACCTTCGAGCTGTACGCGCACGAGAACGGCCTGCCGAAGAAGCCGGCCCCGGAGTTCTACGGTGCGGTGGTCGCGGCGGCCGGCCTGCCCGCCGAGCGGATCGTGTACGTGGGGGACTCCCCGGAGCACGACGTGACGGCGGCGCAGCGGGCCGGCCTGCGAGCGGTCTGGCTGAACCGGGGGCGGCTGCCCCGCCCGTCGGGCCTGATGCCCGACGCCGAGGTGTCCACCCTGGCCGCATTGCCCGATGCGCTGACTGCAATCACATCGACCAATGTCTGATAGTGGTCTATTCCGGACGGTCATCTGGCGAAACCCGCTTCCGTGATGTGGGATGACTGCCACGTCCCTCAACGAGAGGATCTGATGTGGTGAGCAAGCGCTTCACCGTCGGCGCGGTCGCGGCAGCGGCTTCGCTGGCTCTCACGGTGACCGGCCTGGGCGTCCCGGCGACCGCCGCGCCGACCAGCACCCGGACCTTCACCGTGCTCGCGGAGGACGGCGTCTCCACGGAGGCCGCGATCGCCGCGATCAGCGCGGCGGGCGGCAACGTCGTCTCCCGTACCGAGGCGGTGGGACTCTTCCAGGTGACCACCGATCGCGCGGACTTCGCCAGCCGGGCCACCGCCTCGGGCACCCTGGTCGGGGCCGCCGAGCAGAAGGCCATCGGCCGGCAGCCGAAGCTGGACCCGGTCGAGCAGGAGCACCTGACGGTGACCGCCCGGACCAAGGGTGTGGCCAACGGGCACGCCAAGAAGATGGACCCGCTGGACGACAAGCTCTGGGGTCTGGAGATGATCCACGCCGACCAGGCCCGCAAGATCGAGCCCGGCGACCGCCGGGTCACCGTCGGCATCCTGGACACCGGCGTCGACGCCAGCCAGCCGGATCTCGCGCCCAACTTCAACTGGGCGCTGTCCCGCAACTTCGCCCCGGACATCGAGGATGTCGACGGGCCGTGCGAGGTGGCCAGCTGCCTCGACCCGGTCGGCACCGACGACGGCGGTCACGGCACCCACGTGGCCGGCACCATCGGCGCCGCCGCCAACGGGTTCGGCCTCTCCGGCGTCGCCCCCAAGGTCTCCCTGGTCGAGCTGAAGGGTGGCCAGGACAGCGGCTACTTCTTCCTCGACCCGGTGGTCAACGCACTGGTCTACGCGGGTGACCACGGGCTGGACGTGGTGAACATGTCCTTCTACGTCGACCCGTGGCTCTACAACTGCACCGCCAACCCGGCCGACTCGCCGGAGGCGCAGGCCGAGCAGCGCACGATCATCGAGGGCATGAAGCGGGCGCTGAACTACGCGCACGACAAGGGCGTCACCCTGGTGGCCGCGCTCGGCAACAACCACGAGGACCTGGGCAAGCCGCGCACCGACACCTCCAGCCCGGACTATGGCGCTCCCGCCTACCCGCGGCCGATCGACAACAGCAGCTGCTGGGACCTGCCGACCGAGGGTCCGCACGTGATCGGCGTGTCGGCGCTCGGCCCGTCCGGCAAGAAGTCGGACTTCTCCAACTACGGCACCGAGCAGATCTCCGTCGCCGCGCCGGGCGGCTGGTACCGGGACGGCTACGGCACCGACTCGTACCGCACCGACGCCAACATGATCCTCTCGACCTACCCGGAGAAGGTGCTGCAGGAGGAGGGTGCGGTCGACGAGAACGGCGACATCGTCCCCGGCGCCGAGTCCTTCGTGTTCAAGCAGTGCACCGCTGACGGCCGGTGCGGGTACTACACCTACCTGCAGGGCACCTCGATGGCGTCCCCGCACGCCGCCGGGGTGGCGGCCCTGATCGTCAGCCGCTTCGGCAAGAAGCAGGGCCGCGACGGCTTCGGCATGTCGCCGGACCTGGTCGAGCAGCACCTGTACCGCACGGCGGAGGAGCATGCCTGCCCCGAGCCGCGGCTGCAGAGCTACACGACCGAGGGCCGCTCGACCGAGTTCGACGCGCTCTGCGAGGGTGGCCTCAACTTCAACGGCTTCTACGGGTACGGCATCGTCGACGCGTACGCCGCCGTGAAGTCCCCGCTCAAGCCGCACGTCCAGCCGTAACACCAACGCTCCGTTCAGGGCCCGGGCGGCGGCTGTCGCCCGGGTCCTTTCGCGTCTGGGGCGCGTCGGGGTGCTCCGGCCGGCTGACGGCGCGTGCTGCCGCAGGTCGAGAGGATCACCTCGGCCCGCCGGGAGGCCGGCGCCGCCAGCCGCGTGAGACCAGCGCGGCGCGGACCTCGCGGACCACTGCGGCGAGGTCCCGCTCCATTCGCCGGCTGGTCACGTGCAGCACCAGCCAGCCGGTACCGACCAGCAGGTTGAGCTGCTGCCGATCACGGTGCAGTTGATCCGCGTCGGCGTGCCACCGGCCGTCGTACTCCACGGCGACCCGGTAGTCCGGCCAGGCCAGGTCGGGATGCAGGACCAGGCCGGAGGACAGCCGGACCGGATACTGTGCGACCGGTCTGGGCAGGCCGGCCAGCACCAACCGGACCCGCAGGTGGGATTCCGGCGGGGACTGAGCCGCGGCATCGGCCAGGCCGAACACCCAGCCGGCGCGTTTCCCACCGGTCCGGCCGGCAGTCCGCACCGCGACCTCGGCGAGCGCCGCGCGGGTGGTGAGGCCCCGGGCCAGCAGGGTGTCGACGATGCCCACCGCCCGCACGGGCTCCAGCCAGACGGCGGTCTCCCAGGCCGCCGTCGCGGGATCCGACCGGACCAGGGTGCCGGCGGTAGGTATCGGCAGCGTGTTCTCCAACCGGATGCCGGGTGCCCGGGGCGCGGGATCGAGCGGTGGTCCGCCTGCGGCGGGCCGAGGCTGGACCGTGTGCACCCGTAGCCCCCGCTGGCTGCGGAGACCGGTGGCTGCCGGGGCGAGGACGTGCACGTCGTCCGTGAAGCTCGCGGCGTGTTCGACGCCGTGCAGGTACGCCGCGGAGGGGCCCGCGATCCGCGTTCCGGCCGGGGCCCGCAGCGTCACCGCCCGGCAGGCGAGGCCGTGATCGCGAGCGAGGCGGGCGTCGGCGTAGACGTCGTGGCGGAGACGGATCCACGTCGAGCTGCGTAGCTGATGCTCGGTGAGGAGACCCGCGCGGACCGCGCCGGATCCGCGGAAGACCTGCCAGGCGAGAGCATCGGGCCGGTGAGCGACTCTGGGCATGCCGAGAGCGTGCCGGCTCGGGACGTCCCCCCACGTCCCCTGTGGACAAGCTGAATCCCCTGTGGACAGCTCCCTGATCAATGTCTCAGTGTGCTAGCCGAGTCGATCAAGCCGGGGCCAGGTCAAGCCGGGGCCAGGTAAGGCCGGCGGGTCGGACCGCGGGGGCAGGACAGGGCGGAGGGGTCAGGACAGGGCGGTGGCGATGGCCTCGGCGGCGGTGGACACCTGGCGGCCGACCACGTCGACGTCGAGCGGGGTCAGCGACACCACGCCGACGCTCGCCTCCAGGCCCGGCACCCCCAGCACCGGCGCGGCCACCCCGTACGCCCCGGACTGCAACTCGCCGCTGGTGTTCACCGGCCCGGCGTCGCCCGCCCGGCCGGCGAGGATGGCCCGTCCCGCCGCGCCCCGCTCCAGCGGGTGCCGGGACCCGGTCCGGTACGCCACGTGGAACGAGGTCCAGCTCGGCTCGACGACCGCAAGGGCGACGCCCTCCCCGCCCTCGACCACGGTCAGGTGGGCCGTCGCGCCGGCCTGTTCCGCCAGCCGGCGCAGCGCGGGCAGCGCCCCCTCGGCGAGCAACGGCTGGGCCCGCCGGGCCAGGTGCAGGACCCCGGCACCGAGTCGCAGTCGGCCCGCATTGTCCCGGCGCAGCATGCCGTGCCCGGTCAGCGCGCCGACCAGTCGGTAGACGGCCGCCCGCCCGATGCCCAGCCGGTTCGCCGCCTCGGTGACGGTCAGCCCGCCGGGCGCGTCCGCGACCAGGTGCAGCAGGCGCAGGCCCCGGTCCAGGGTCTGGGCCGTCTCCGGTGCGCGCGCCTCGGTGTCCACAGCACGCAGCGTACGACCCGGCACCCGACAACCTGGAAATGCGCGGACGGCTACCCTTGTACGGTGACGCTACGCCTGTATGACACCGCCACCCGATCGGTGCGGGACTTCGTCCCGCGGGAAGCCGGCAAGGTGGGCGTCTACCTGTGTGGTCTCACCCTCCAGGCTCCGCCGCACATCGGCCACCTTCGCTCCGGCGTGAACTACGACGTGCTGCGCCGTTGGCTGACCGCGTCCGGCTTCGAGGTCACCTTCATCCGCAATCTGACCGACATCGACGACAAGATCCTGGTCAAGGCGATGGAGCAGGATCGACCGTTCTGGTCGATCGCGTACGCCAACGAGCAGATTCTGACCGCGTCGTACCGGGCGCTGAACGTGCTGCCGCCGACCTACGAACCGCGTGCCACCGGGCACATCCCGGAGATGCACCAGCTCATCGCGCGGCTGATCGAGACCGGGCACGCCTACCCGGCCACCGACGGGTCCGGCGACGTCTACTTCGACGTGGCCTCCTGGCCGGCGTACGGGTCGCTGTCCGGCCAGTCGCCGGAGGACATGCAGTCCGCCGGGGACGCCCCCGAGCGGGGCAAGCGCGACCCGCGCGACTTCGCGCTCTGGAAGGGTGCCAAGCCGGACGAGCCGGCGGACGCCTACTGGCCCTCGTCGTGGGGCCGGGGCCGGCCCGGCTGGCACATCGAGTGCTCCGCGATGTGCTGGCGCTACCTGGGCGCCGAGTTCGACATCCACGGCGGCGGGCTCGACCTGACCTTCCCGCACCACGAGAACGAGCTCGCCCAGTCCCAGGCCGCGGACCTGCCGTTCGCCCGCTACTGGGTGCACCACGGGCTGCTCGGCATCGGCGGCACCAAGATGGGCAAGTCGCTGGGCAACACCCTCGACCTCGACTACGTGGCCTCCCTCGGCGTGCGCCCGGTGGAGTTGCGCTACTACTACGCCGCCGCGCACTACCGGTCCCGCATCGACTACTCGGAGGACGCGCTGCGGGAGGCCGCCGTCGCGTACCGGCGGATCGAGGGCTTCGTCCAGCGGGCCACCGAGCGGGTCGGCGGCGGCCAGTTCGGCGAGCTGCCGGCCGGCTTCGTCGCGGCGATGGACGACGACCTCAACACCTCGGCCGCCCTGGCCGTGCTGCACGAGGTGGTCCGGGACGGCAACACCGCGCTGACCGCGGGCGACGATGTGACCGTCCGCACCACGCTGGCCGCTGCCCGGGCGATGCTGGATATCCTCGGCGTCGACCCCCTGGACCCGGCCTGGACCGGCGGCGGCCGCGCGGGCGACCTGCGCGGCGTGGTGGACTCCCTGATCGCGCTCGCCCTTGAGCAGCGTGCCCAGGCCCGCAGCCGCAAGGACTGGGCCGCCGCCGACGCCGTACGCGACCAGCTCAAGCAGGCCGGCGTGGTGGTCGAGGACACCCCCCAGGGCCCCCGTTGGACTATTGGAGAGCAGGACTAGATGGCCGGCAACTCGCAGCGCCGTGGCCGGCGACTGACGCCGAAGGCGGGCGCCCCGAAGGGCTCCGGCGGCAAGAACAAGGACTCGCTCGCCGGCCGGGGCCGCACCCTGCCCGCCGACGAGCGGCCCTGGCACAAGGCGTACTCGGGCACCGAGAAGCTGCCCCAGCGGACCGCCTGGAAGCAGGACAAGGAGCGCCGCGCGGCGGCCGAGGAGGGGCGCGCCCCCAAAATCGGCCAGCCGGGCACCAAGGACACCACCTGGGGCAAGGGCAGCCGGGCCGGCGTCCCGCTCAAGGGCGGCAAGGGCAAGGCCCCCGGCCGGGGCGGCCCCCGGGTCGCGCCGGGGCGCAAGTCCAACCCGGCCAAGGACAGCCCGGAGCTGCTGGTCGGCCGGAACCCGGTGCTGGAGTCGCTGCGCGCCCAGGTGCCGGCGACCGCCCTCTACACCGCCCAGGGCATCGACATCGACGACCGGGTCAACGAGATCGTCCGGACCGCCGCCGACCGGGGTATCGCGATCCTCGAGGTCAGCCGGGCCGAGCTGGACCGGATGACGGGCGGGGTGCTGCACCAGGGCGTCGGCCTCCAGGTGCCGCCGTTCGCGTACGAGCCGTTCGAGGACATGATGGCGGCCTCGCTGGAGCAGGCCGCCCCGCTGCTGGTCGCGCTGGACGGGGTCACCGACCCGCGCAACCTCGGCGCGGTGATCCGGTCCGCCGCCGCGTTCGGCGCGCAGGGTGTCTTCGTACCGGAGCGGCGGGCCGCCGGGATCACCGCGACCGCCTGGCGGACCAGCGCCGGCGCGGCCGCGCGGGTGCCGGTCGCCCAGGTCACCAACCTGACCCGGTCGCTGAAGGCGTGCAAGGACGCCGGCTTCGTCGTGGTCGGCCTGGACGCCGACGGCGAGACCGACCTGTACGACCTGGAGGCCGCGATCGGACCGCTGGTCGTGGTGGTCGGCTCGGAAGGGCGCGGGCTGTCCCGGCTGGTCGGGGAGACCTGTGACCTGACGGTGAGCATCCCGATGGTCTCCGACGTCGAGTCGCTCAACGCCAGCGTCGCCGCCGCGGTCACCCTCGCCGAGGTCGCCCGCCGCCGATCGGCCGAGGCGTAACCCCCGCAAACACGAAAAGGGGCGGTCCGCCGTGGCGGACCGCCCCTTTCTCCGTACGTCAGATCCGGTTGCCGGTGCCGGCGTGGAAGACGTGGCTCTGGCCGGCGCGCGGCTTGACGAACACGGTGTCACCCATGTTCGGCATGCGGCGCCGGTCGGTGCGGACGACGAAGCGCTCGTTGTGGCCTTCAAGCGCGGCGTGGCCGTAGACGTTGGCGTCGGAGCCCAGGTCCTCGACCAGCTCGACCACGACCGGCATGCCGCCCTCGTTCGGGCTGACCATGTCGCAGTCCTCCGGACGGAAGCCGACGGTCACCTTGCCGTCGCCGCCCTCGGCGCGGGCCGCGGCGACCTGCTCCCGGGTGAGCGGGATCTGCATCTCGGCGAAGGCGGCGCCCTGCTCGGTCAGCGGCACGGTCTTGATGTTCATGGCGGGGGAGCCGATGAAGCCGGCGACGAAGACGTTGGCCGGGGCGTCGTAGAGCGCCCGGGGCGTGTCCACCTGCTGAAGCACGCCGTCGAGCATGACCGCGACCCGGTGGCCCATGGTCATGGCCTCGACCTGGTCGTGGGTGACGTAGACCGTGGTGATGCCGAGATTGGCCTGGAGCGACGCGATCTGGGTACGGGTCTGCACGCGGAGCTTGGCGTCGAGGTTCGACAGCGGCTCGTCCATCAGGAAGACCTGCGGCTCACGGACGATCGCGCGGCCCATGGCGACCCGCTGGCGCTGACCGCCGGAGAGCGCCTTCGGCTTACGGTTGAGGAACTCCTCCAGCTGGAGCAGCCCGGCCGCCTCCTTGACCCGCCGGTCGATCTCCGACTTCGAGGTCTTGCGCAGCTTGAGGGCGAACGCCATGTTCTCGTACACCGTCATGTGCGGGTAGAGGGCGTAGTTCTGGAAGACCATCGCGATGTCGCGGGCCTTCGGCGGCAGGTGGGTGACGTCGCGGTCGTCGATGTAGATGGCGCCGTCGTCGACGTCCTCCAGGCCGGCGAGCATCCGGAGGCTGGTGGACTTGCCGCAGCCCGACGGGCCGACCAGGACGAGGAACTCGCCGTCGCCGATCTGGAGGTCGAGCTGGTTGACCGCGGGGCGTTCGGTGCCCGGGTAGATCCGGGACGCCTTCGCGTAGGTGACCGTAGCCATGGTGAAGCGCTTCCTTTCACCGGCAGGAACGTGCCGGACGATCCGAGTGAAGGAGCGACCGGCGCCTACGGTGCCGGCCAACGGGCCGCCACCCGGCCGGCTGAGGCCAACCGGAGTGTCGTCCGTGTCACTGCACGGTAAACGGCTTTTCCGACCCTGCCAAGGCGAGGCGCGTGGGGTGGGACGGACCGCATACCGCATTCCGGTCACACGGGCACGGCGAGGCATCAATCCGCACCACCTCCCGGGCGCTCCGGCATCGGACCGTCGGTAGCAGCGACGGGAAATTGACGTTTTCCGTGCTCGGGAGCCCTGCTGAGCGGGATTTCCGGGCGTCACTCGCTATGCTGACCACGACACCACGCGCCCCTGTAGCTCAGCTGGCCAGAGCACTCGCCTTGTAAGCGAGATGTCGCCGGTTCGATCCCGGCCGGGGGCTCCAATTCCATCAGGCGTTTCGCAGCGGCACCCGCCGCGAAGCCACCGGATGGCAGCAACGCGGCTCATGACACTCGCCCGTCGAGCTTGCCGAGCGCCTGACGCATCGCATCAAGGTTGGCGTGGGCGTAGACCTTCAACGTGACCTTGACGTCGGCATGCCGGGCAATGGCCTGGACGACGTGCGGCGGGACCCCCAGCTCCATCAGCAGCGATACGACCGTGTGCCGCAGCTCGTGCAGGCGGACACCGGGCAGGCCGGCGCCTCCCGCAGCCGGGCGAAGGACGGGCCCAGACGCATCATCCTGAGTCGGACAGCCGGCTGCCGGCGTGTGATCCGGCTGCCGGCGGCGATGCTCACCGGATACGCGCCGCCTTGTATTTCAGCGGGCTCGACTGGGGATGGATGGAGCTAATCCCTCGGAACTGCTGGAGGCATGGAGCCGCGACCCTGCGGCC
This sequence comes from Micromonospora mangrovicola, assembly GCF_047200535.1. Classification (NCBI taxonomy): domain Bacteria; kingdom Bacillati; phylum Actinomycetota; class Actinomycetes; order Micromonosporales; family Micromonosporaceae; genus Micromonospora; species Micromonospora mangrovicola. The sequence continues at coordinate 70,519 of NZ_JBJZOG010000021.1, forward strand.
GGGCACGGGCGGCAGAGACGGCAGCGGGGCAATGATGGCCGCACTGGCCACGAAGCTGAGCGCATCGCCGAGGACCAGGGCAAGGTACGCCGGCCGCGTGTCGTACTGCACTGCGAAGCCGGCCGTTGCGGGGGAGCAGCTGCGGTGAGCGTTCAGCCGGTTGCCGGCGAGGTCCGCACGACCTGGTACATCACGTGGTCCTGCCACCGGCCGGCGATGTTGAGGTACTCCGGCGCCATGCCGAACCGCACGAATCCGTTCCGTGCCAGCACCCGCTGCGACCTGACGTTGTGCAGCAGGGTCTCGGCCTGCACCCGGTGCAGCCCCAACTCCTCGAAGGCCACCCGTACGATCTCGCGCACCGCCCTGGTCGCGAAGCCTCGGCCGTTGCGGCCGGCACTTACCCAGTAGCCCAGGGAACAGGACTGGAACGGGCCGCGCACGATGCCGTTGAGCGTGATGCGGCCGATCACGCGGTCGGCGTCGTCGAGGATGACGGAGGGCAGCTTCGTTCCCTGCGCGTGTTGCCGCAGATCCTCCCGGAGGACGGCGTGCTGGCCGTCCGCCGTGAAGTAGTCCTCGCTCCGGATCGGCTCCCACGGCGCGAGGAATTCGCGGTTGTCCCGGAGCAGCTCGGCCAGGGCCGGCGCATCCGCGGTGGCGACGAGGCGGGTGACGGTCATGCGCCCATGGTCCCAGGCGGTCAGCGCCGACGGCCGGCCCGGGGCGCTGACGCCTCCCCGGACCGGCCGTCCTCGTTCCCTGGCCGCGTCAGCCCCAGTTCTGCGGGGCCGGCTGCCGGGTGGTCGCGTTGATCCGGTTGAAGAAGTTGGTGGTGGCGATCCAGAGCACCAGCGCGGCCAGCTCCTTCTCCCCGAAGTGCCGGGCCGCCTCGGCCCAGATGTCGTCCGGCACCGCGTCGCTCCGGTCGGCCAGCCGGGTGCCGGCCTCGGCCAGGGCGAGCGCGGCCCGCTCGGCCTCGGTGAAGTACGGCGTCTCCCGCCAGGCGGCCACCGCGAACAGCCGCTCCTCGGTCTCGCCGTTCTTCCGGGCGCTGCGCGCCCCGGAGTCGACGCAGGCGCTGCACCCGTTGATCTGGCTGGCCCGCAGGTGGACCAGTTCCAGCGTGCTGCCGGGGACACCGGCCGAGTGGGCCGCCTTGTAGAGCAGGTTGACCGCCTTCACCGCGTCGGGGAGCAGCGCGGCCGGGTTCTGGATACGGGCCTCGAGCGTCATTTTCATCTGTCCTGTCCTGTTAGGCTGGCCGGCGTTCGTCGCGCCGCCGCTGTTGTCGTCCGTCACCGGTATGTCGAGGTCCGGACGAGCGGCGTGACAGGTGTGGCGGCGATCACCAGAAGGTCGCGGGGGATGGCGGGATCGTGAGCGGCGCCGAGGTGTTGGCCCAGCGTTTCGAGGAGCAGCGGCCCCGGCTGCGTGCGGTCGCCCACCGGATGCTGGGTTCGGCGGCCGAGGCGGACGACGCCGTGCAGGACACCTGGATGCGGCTCATTCGCGCCGACATCGACGTCATCGACAACCTGCCGGGCTGGCTGACCACCACCGTCGGACGGGTGTGCCTGGACCGGCTGCGGTCCGGCGCCGCCCGGCACGAGGAGTTCACCGACCCGGCCGGGGAGGAGTCCGCCGCCGAGTCGGCCGGCGGACGCGATCCGGAGCAGGAGGCGCTGCTCGCCGAGTCGGTCGGTCAAGCCCTCGAGGTCGTGCTGACCACCCTCGGCCCCACCGAGCGCCTGGTCTTCGTGCTGCACGACATGTTCGCCGTCTCCTTCGACGAGATCGCGCCGGTGGTGGACCGCAGCGCCCCGGCCGTCCGGCAGATCGCCAGCCGGGCCCGGCGCCGCGTGCAGGACCGCTCGGCCGACCCGGTGACCGAGCCCACCCGGCGGCGCCGGGTCGTCGAGGCATTCCTCGCCGCCTCCCGGGAAGGTCGTTTCGAGGACCTGGTCAGCCTGCTCGACCCGTACGTGGTGCTGCGCGCCGACGACGCCGCCGTCCGGATGGGCGGCACCGGCGAGGTGCGCGGGTCGTCCGCCGTGGCCGACTTCTTCAACGGCCGCGCCCAGGGCGCGTTGCCGGCGTACGTCGACGGGGCAGCCGGGGCCGTGGTGGTGCTGGACGGGCGTGTCCGCCTCGCGCTCAGCTTCGTGGTCACCGACCGGATCATCGGCATCGAGGTGATCGCCGACCCCGCCCAGCTCGCGGGCCTCAACCTGGTCATGGACTGATTTCCGTCCCGGCGCGGGCACGACCGGCCGGGTCACGGTCGGCCTCCGGGCAGCCGTCGTGCCACCTGGACGTCGTCGGTTGTTCAGTTCGGGCGGTTACGCTTCGCCTCTCCCGCCGCCGTGCCGAGGGACGGAACAACGCCGCCGTGCACCACGCCAACCACTACTACGGGCACTCCCACGTCCTGGCCCGGTACTGCGGACTCGACGACCGCGACCCGCCCCGCATCGGCGGGCACCTCCAGCACGGCTGGAACATCGGCGACGGGATGGCCGGCGACCACGAGTTCGTGCCGGGTGTCCCGCTCTTCCTCTGGTCCGAGCGGACCCGCCGGCGGGCCTGGTCGCTGGGGCGCCGGCAGACGTACGTGGTCGGCGCACCGTGGGCGTACCTGGTGGCGGGCGAGCCGGACCCCGAGCCGGAGCGGCCGAGGGAGGGGACGATCTTCTACCCGTTCCACGGCTGGGAGGGCCAGCACGTGGTGGGCGACCACGACCGGCTGATCGCCGAGATCAGGGCCACCGAGCCCGGGCCGGTGACGATCTGCCTCTACTGGCAGGAGTACGGCGTGAAGCGGGTCCGGCAGCGCTACGAGCGGGCCGGGTTCCGGGTCGTCTGCCACGGCCACCGCGGTGGGCGGTGGGAGAAGCTCGACCCGGACTTCCTTCGCCGGCAGCTCGCCGAGCAGCGCCGCCACCGGCGGGTGGCCTCCAACCGGCTGTGCAGCGCCATCTTCTACGGCACCCTCGCCGGCTGCGAGCCGGCCGTCTACGGTGACCCGATGCAGCTCGACGGCGAGGTGCCGCTCTGGGGCGGGCAGCCGCGCATCCGCCGGCAGTGGGCGGAGCTGCACGGCCCGTACGTCGACCAAGCGGTGGCCCGCGCGGCGGCCGTCGCCGAGCTGGGCGCCGACCGGCTGCTCACGCCGGCCGAACTGCGTCGGCTGCTGCGCTGGCCCGAACCGTGCCGGCCGACGGCCGACGCGGCACCGCCCGCCGGCCACGCCCGGCCCGACCGTCACGCCGACCCCGCTGAGGAGAACCGGTGAACCTTCGACTGACCGGTGGGGCGATGCACGTCTGGTCGGACCTCGACGGCGGCCACGGTCCGGGCCCGGTACGCGGTGCCGTCCTCGCCCCGCTGCTGGCGACCGCCACCGGGCGCACCCTGGTCGCCGGGCCGCTCGACCCGGCGTTGCTCGAGGCGGTGCCCGCGGACGAGCTGACCGTGCTGGTGCGGGGGATGGCTGACGCGGAGGCGCTGGCCGCCCGCCATCCGAAGATGTCGCTGCTCTGCGGCGGCCCGGAGGAACTTGCCGGCGGGCCCCGGTACGACACGGTCGTCGCGCTGGACGGGCTGGGTCGGCTCTGCTCCGTGGAGGGCGCTGAACTGGGCTGGGCTGAGACGTTCGAGCTGCTGGCCTCGGCGGTCCGTCCCGGTGGCCGGCTGCTGCTGGCGGTGGAGAACTTCGTCGGCCTGCACCGGCTGCTCGCCCTGCCGCCCGAGCCGACCGACACCGACTGGTCGGCGGCCGGCGAGTACGACCCCACCCGCCCCGCCGGGTTGGCCCGGGTCCGGGCCCGGCTGGCCGCCGCCGGGCTCGCTCCGGCCCGTACCTGGGCGGCGTGGCCGTCACCGGTCGCGCCGACCGTGTTGCTCGGCCCCGAGCTGCTCGACGACGAGGCGGCGCTCGGCTTCCTCCAGGCCACCCTGGGCCGGGCCGGGGCCCGGCCGGGCGCGCTGCTCGCCGACCCGGGGCGGCTGGTGGCCGGCGCGCTGCGGCACGGCGTCGCGGCGGACCTCGCCCCGGCCTGGATCCTGCTCGCCGAGCGCCCGGCCGACCCCCCGGCCGGGCCGGACCGGTGCCTGCCCGCCCCGACTGCGGCCGGGCCCGAAACGCCGAGGTCCGGGGAGGAGCTGCCCGCGGCGCTGCTCGGCGTCGACGCCGACCTGGTCACCGTCACCGGCGACCCGGTCGGGGGCTGGACCCGGCACCGCGGCGGCGGCCGGGCGGTGCCGTCGGGCCGTACCCTCGAGGACCTGGTGCTGGCCGCAGCCCTGCGGCGGGACCTGCCGGCAATGCGCAAGCTGCTGCGCGACTGGCAGTCCGGAGTGGACGCCGGGGTCCCGGCCGACCAGGTGGTCGGGCCGCCCGGGGCCGGTGGGGCGTTGACGCCGCCGGGAGAGCCGATGGCGGCGCTGCGCCGGCTCGCCGCGCGGATGCTCGACGGCGGTCTCGCCCACCTGTGGCCGTCGCCGGCGGACCCCGCGGAGCTGGCGGTCACCCTGGCGGTGTTCGCCGGACGCGGAGCCGAACCGGTGCCGCCGCCCGAGGCGGTGCCGGACCGGCCGGACGCGCGGGCCCACCGCGAGCTGCTGATGGAGCGGGACCGGTTGGCCCGCGAGCTGGCCGAGGCCCGGGCGCAGCACGAGTGGTACCAGCGCACGCTCGCCGAGCGGGAGGCGGCGCTGAAGCGGGCCCGGCGGATCGTCGCGGTGCTCAGCGCCACGCCGACCGGCCGGGCCGGGAAGGCGCTGCTGGCCCGGGTGCGGACCGCCCGCCGGACCGCCCGGGCGGCGATGCGGCGCAGCCGCCCCGACTGACGCCCGCCCCGGCTCAGATCGGGGCCGCGGCCTCCGCCGTGAGGCCCTCGTACATCTCCTCCAGCAGGCGGGTCTGGGTACGCAGGTCGAAGTGGGCCTCCACGTGCCGGCGGGCCTGCCGGCCGAGCCGGTCCCGCAGCGTGTCGTCGGTCAGCAGCCGCCGCAGGTTGGCGGCGAGCGCCGCCGGGTCGCTCTCCGCGCTGAGCAGTCCGGTGACCTCGTGCGTGACCGCCTCGGGGATGCCGGTGTGCCGGGTGGCCACCACGGGGAGGCCGACGCTGGCGGCCTCCAGGACGGTGGTGGGCAACCCCTCGGTGTCGCCGTCGGGCGCGGTCTTCGAGGGGGCGGCCAGCAGCCGGGACGCGGCGAGGTGGCGCAGCACCGCCGGGGGTTCCTGCACGCCGAGGAAGGTGGCGTCCACGCCGAGCCGCGCGGCCCGTTCCCGCATCGCTGGTTCCAGCGGCCCGGTGCCGATCAGCAGGAGGCGGGGGCGCAGCTCGGCGAGCATGGCGGCCGCCTCGACGAGGTCGTCGATGCCCTTCTTCTCCACGAACCGGCCGACGAAGACGACGTCCCACTCCTTCGGCCCGGCCGGCGGCAGCGGCGGGATCGCTACCCCGGTGTGATGGACCCGTACCTTCGCCGGGTCGGCGCCGAGCGCGACGGCGCGGTCGCGGATGAAGCCGGAGACCGCGATGATCAGCGCGGCCCGGTCGAAGGCGGCCCGCAGGTGGCGGCGGTGCCGGACACCCCGCAGGCCGGGCGCGGCGGCCTGCCGGGTCACGTCCAGGCCGTGCAGGGTGATGACCAGTGGCACCCCGAGGCGCGCCGTGGTCCGGCTGATCAGCCAGCCGTCGCCGCCGAAGTGGGCGTGCACCACCGCGGGGCGGAGCCGGGCGAGCAGCCGACGCAGCCGTTTCGACTCTCCGGTGAGCCGCAGCAGCCGCCACTCCCGGCGACCCCGGGGCGTGTCCGGGCAGAGGATGACGTCCGTGTCGGCGGCGATCGGCGAGGTGACCTTTCGCGCGCCCAGGTAGGCCGCCCGCCAGGTGGGCAGCGCGTCGCCCTGGTTACGGATGAACGTCTCGGACGCGGGCAGCAGGGTGCTGCGCCAGATCACGGCGGCCCTAGTGGACATCGCTCACCGGTTTGGTGGTGGCCGGGTGCGGGCCGGCGGGAGCGGCGCCGGCCCGGACGGTGGCGGTCAGCGGCGGCGGGGCCGACGTGGCGGACTCCGCCGGGGTGGAGGCCCGATCGCGGTGGCGACGGCCGAGGAGCCGGTCGCGCAGGGTGTGCCGCAGTCCCGGCGGGACCAGCCAGATCTGGGCGAAGGCCAGGTAGTCGGTCAGGCCGGGACGGCCGTGCCGTCGGGCCTCGCCCAGCAGCAGCCGGCAGACCCGGTAGCTGCGGGTGGGTGCCGCCATCGAACTGATGATGCTCATGGTGATGGCCGCGTACGCGCGTGGGGTGAGCAGCGGCCGGGTGGCGCGCAGCCACTCCAGTTGTGCCTCCCACGGCGACTCCAGGCTGATCCGGGGCCGGTTCTCGTCCTGGTGCCAGAGCACCAGCGGCTCGTCGGCGTAGACCAGTTCGACGTCGTCGTGGTCGAGCGCCCGCAGGGTCCAGTCGAGCTCCTGCTGCCGGCGCAGCCCGACGGTGAACGGCACCCGGCGCAGCAGCGCGGTCGGCGCCATGATCGTGGAGGTCTGGATGAAGCCATCGCCGTGGAACAGGCCACGCCGGACGGTCAGGTACTCGCAGATCGCCTCGCCGGGCGCCGGCGGCCGACGCGGCATGACGAACTCGGCCCGCGGGGTCTTGTTGATCAGCCGGCTGGCGACGATCGGCGACCGTACGCCGGCGGCCCGGGCGACCTCCAACTGGACGGCGAGCTTCGTCGGCAGCCACTCGTCGTCGTCGTCGAGCAGGGCGGTCCACGGCGCCCGCGCCTCGCGTACCCCCGCGTTGCGGGCGTTGGGCGCGCCGCCGCGCTCGGGCAGCGGCACCACCCGCAGCCGCGGGTCGCCGATCGCCGTCAGGGCGTCCACCGTCTCGGCGTCCGGGCCGTCGACGACCACGACGACCTCGATGTCGGTGAGCGTCTGGGCGAGCGCGCTGCGGACGGCGCGGGTCACCAGGGGTGGCCTGGCGAAGGTCGGCACGACAACGCTGACGGCTGGTGTGGTGGACATTGTGACCTGCTCATCCGTGCGGAGGGCAACGTGGACGCAACGGCACGTTATGGGCCGCGGACGGCGGTCGGGTGAATGACAGGAGGCCGCTGAACGTACAGGGACCCTCGATGCGGCCGTGCGCCTAGGCTCGACGGGTACGGGGAGCGGGAGGGTGTGATGAGCCGGGCCGTCGAGGAGTCCAACCGGGCGATGTTGCGCGCCCGGGACGCCATGGACCGGGCGTACGCCGAGCCGTTGGACATTCCGGCGCTGGCCCGGATCGCGCACGTCTCCGAGGCGCACTTCATCCGGACCTTCCGGGCCACCTTCGGCGAGACCCCGCACCGCTACCTGCAACGGCGTCGCGTCGAGCGGGCCATGTCGATGCTCCTGGAGACCGGGAAGGACGTCACCGAGATCTGCTACGCGGTCGGCTTCGGCAGCCTCGGCACGTTCAGCCGGACCTTCCGACAGATCGTCGGCGAGTCGCCCAGCGACTTTCGCCGCCGCCGGGCGGCCGCCGCCGCGAACGTGCCGAGCTGCTTCGCGAAGGCTTGGACCAGACCCAGCAGTTTTGGATAAGCAGCAGGTCAGAGGCGACCCGTAGCGTCTTCGGCATGACGATGAACGCGATTTCCCACTCCCAGATCTATGTGCTCGACCAGGACGAGGCGCTCGACTTCTACGTCGGCAAGCTGGGCTTGGAGGTCAACACCGACCAGGACCTCGGCTTCATGCGCTGGCTCACCGTGCACGTCCCGGGCGACCCGGAGCACGAGATCCTGCTGGAGAAGCCCGGCCCGCCGGCCCTGGACCCGGCCACCGCCGAGCAGGTGCGGGAGCTGCTGACCAAGGGCGCGATGGGCGGGTGGCTCTGCCTCACCACGGACGACGCCCGCAAGACGTACGAGGAGCTGGTGGCCAAGGGCGTGGACGTCACCGACGAGCCGACCGAGCGGCCGTACGGGATCGACTTCGGGATCCGCGACCCGTTCGGCAACCGGATCCGCATCGGCCAGATGTTCCCGAGAGGCTGAGGACCGGCGGGAGGCGGTCGGCCGACGGGGCAGCCGAGAGCGGGAGGCGCGGGCTAGGCTCGCGTCTCCCGATCATGGTGAGGTGACGAGTGGCGAGCCGACTTCTCTTTCTGGTCCGGCACGGTGAGCAGGATCGGGCGGAGGAGGGCGGCGACACCGGCCTCTCGCCGCGGGGACGGCGGCAGGCGGAGCTGCTCGCGGCCCGGCTGCGGGGGACACCCTTCGCGGCCGTCCATCACGGGCCCGCGCGCCGGGCCGTGGAGACCGCCGAGGTGGTCGCCGCGGCCCTGCCCGGCGTGCCGGTGCACTGCTCGGAGAGCGTCGGCGACCACCTGCCGCACGACACCGACCCGGCCGGCCTGCCCGAACGGTACGCGGAGTTCCTCGCCGGCTTCCCCGAGCCGGAGCGGATCGAGGGGCCGCGCCGGACGGCGGAGGCGGTGGCCCGCTTCGCGACGGCACCGGCCGAGGGTGACGTCCGCGAGCTGGTGATCACCCACAACTTCCTGGTCGGCTGGCTGGTACGGCACGCGCTGGACGCCCCGGAGCGGCGCTGGCTGGGGCTCAACCACCACAACTGCGGGCTGACCGTCCTGCGCTACAGCTCCGGCGGCCCGCCGAATCTGATCGCCCACAACGATGTCGCCCACCTGCCACCGGAGCTCCGCGCCACCGGTCTCCCCCCGGACTACCGGTTCTAGCCCCCGAGGGTGTGGTCAGCCGTGGACCGGGCGGGCGTTGCCGGCGGGCCGCGGAGTCCGGAGGGCCCGGGCCTGGTTCAGCCGGTGGCGCGGTTGAGCAGTTCGACCACCGCGCCGGTGGCCGGCGGTGGGGTGGCCTGCGGCGGGCAGTCCTCGTAGCCGGTCGTGGTGTCGCCCACGGTGAGCCGGTAGGTGAAGGCGTCCGCGCACATCGGGGCCGGGGTGGTGGCGGTGGCCTCGGCCGGCAGCCGCGGGTCGGCGGCGAGCCGTCGCAGCCGGTCCAGGTCCGCGTCGCTGAGCTGACCGGTACGGGAGGCCCCGGACCGGTCGCCCCGGGTCCAGTGGCCGTCGGGCTGCACGGTCACGGTCTCCTCCACCCCGGCGATGCCGCCGGACTTGGTCAGCACCACCCGGACGGCGGGAGCGGCCGGAGCGGTCCGGCCGGTGTCGGGGGTGGCGCCGTCCTGGGCGCAGCCGGCGAGAGACGTGAGGAGTGCGGCGAGGGTGACCGCCGCGACGGAGGTTGCTCTCATGCTGATCGGACGCACGGCCGTGCCACTCGGTTCCGTGTCACCTGCACCGCATCCTCCGAACGGTCAATGTCTGGGGCAGGAAAGCGCTAGCCCTCTTCCAAGCTCTTCGATGTATCGCTATATCTACATCAGTGACTACCCCCGTCACAACTTTCCCTGTCAGGAGGGCACGTGAAGAAACCCCTCGCCGCCGTCAGCGCAGCGCTACTCACCAGTGGCGTGTTGACCTGCGTCACCACCACGGCGTACGCGGCAAACCCCAGCGCCCCCGTTCCGGAAACCGCCGCCGCAGCTCGGGCGGACAGCCTGCTCCGCGCCAACCCCGGTGCCGTCCAGGGCGCCAGCGGGGAGGCGTATCAGGCCGTCCGCACGAAGGTGGATGCCTCCGGGGCCGCCCACACCAAGTACACGCGGACCTACCACGGCCTGCGCGTATCCGGCGGTGACTTCGTCATCCACACCGCCCCGAACGGCACCATGACCGGCGCCTCCGTCGGACTGGCCGCCCCGCTCGTGCTCGGGACCACCGCCAAGGTCAGCTCGGGCGCCGCCAAGGCGAGCGCGCGGAAGACCTTCTCCGGCACGCTCACCTCGGTGGGCAGCCCGGAGCTCTTCGTCGACGCCACCTCCGGCACGGGCCGCCTGGCCTGGGAGACCGTCGCCTCCGGCTGGCTGGCGGACAAGCAGACCCCGTCGAAGCTGCACGTCATCACCGACGCGACCACCGGCAAGGTGATCGGCTCGTACGACGAGATCGAGACGGTCACCGGCACCGGCAACAGCATTTACTCCGGCACGGTCAGCATCGACACCACGCTCTCCGGCAGCACCTACTCGATGACCGACCCGTCGCACGGCAACGGCTACACCTGCGACATGAACAACGGCACGTCGAGCTGCACCACGTTCACCGACGCCGACAACACCTGGGGCAACGGCAGCACCTCGAACCGGCAGTCCGCCGGCGTCGACGCCCACTTCGGGGCGGCCAAGACGTTCGACTACTTCAAGAACGTGCACGGCCGCAACGGCATCTTCGGCAACGGCTCCGGCGTGCCGAGCCGGGTGCACTACGGGAACAACTACGTGAACGCCTTCTGGGACGGCTCCCGGATGACCTACGGCGACGGCTCCAGCAACTCCCGCCCGCTGGTCTCGCTGGACGTGGCCGGTCACGAGATGAGCCACGGCGTCACCGAGGCGCTCGCCGGCCTGAACTACTCCGGTGAGTCGGGCGGCCTCAACGAGGCCACCAGCGACATCTTCGGCAACATGGTGGAGTTCTACGCGAACGCGCCGGCCGACCCGGGCGACTACCAGGTCGGTGAGAAGATCAACATCAACGGCAACGGCACCCCGCTGCGGTACATGTACAACCCGTCGCTGGACGGCTCGTCCGACTCCTGCTGGTCGACCAGCACCAAGAACAAGGACGTGCACTACTCGTCCGGCGTGGGGAACCACTTCTACTTCGACCTGGCCGAGGGCACCGGCGCCACCTCGTACGGCACCTCGCCGGTCTGCGGCTCGGCTCCGGCCGTGACCGGCATCGGCCGGGCCAAGGCGGAGAAGATCTGGTACCGGGCGCTCGACGTGTACTTCACCTCGACCACCTCGTACGTCAACACCACCACGCCGTCGAACACCGCCCGGGCGTACACCCTGAAGGCGGCGACCGACCTGTACGGGACCTGCTCCACCGAGTACAAGACCGTCCAGGCGGCGTGGACCGCGGTGAACGTGGCCGGCAACGACGCGCCGTGCACGCCGACCGGT
>NZ_JBJZOG010000022.1:0-80493 GCF_047200535.1 Micromonospora mangrovicola
CCCCCCCCCCCCCCCCCCCCCCCCCCCGCGCGTGTCCGCCCCCTGACTGTCGGCTCGCCGACACCGGTTACCGGCCCGCTGTGGACAACCTCGGGTCTTCCTGTGGACAACCCTGGGCGGGAGCGGGCGCACCTGTGGACAACGATCGACGGATAGCAGGGACACGGTCACGATCCGTGTCATGGCCCAGCCGATTCCGCTCCCCCGCCCCACCCTCCTGCCCGGCCTGATCCGCCTCTGGCGGGACCGGCACACCCTCCAGCTCGGGGTCGAGCCCGGCCGGGCGGTGCTGCTGGAGGTGGCGAACCCGCGGGCCACCCGGCTGCTCGACCTGCTGGACGGCACCCGCAGCGAGCGGGCCGTGCTGGCGCACGCGGCCACGGCCCAGGTGCCGTCCGAGGACGCCCGGGCCCTGCTCGACACGCTCCGGGCCGCCGGCCTCGTCGTGCCGGCACACAGCCTGCTTCCCCGCGACCTCGCCGGTCCGGTCCGGGCGCGGCTCGCCGAGGAGGCGGACGCCCTGGCGCTGGCCGCGCCGGGACCACCCGCGACGCCGGCCCAGGTGGTGCGCCGGCGCCGGGCCGCCCGGGTGCTGGTCACCGGCGCCGGCCGGCTCGGCGCGGCAATCGCCGTCGGGCTGGCCCAGGCCGGCGTCGGACACGTGACGCCCGAGCTGGCCGGTCCGGTCCGCCCGGCCGACCTGGTCGGGACCGGGCTCACCGCCGCCGAGGTGGGGCGGCCGCTGGCCACGGCGGTCCGCGGCGCGCTCGGCCGGTGCGCCCCCGGCACGGCCACCGCCCCACTCCGGCGCAGCCGCCTCGACCTGGTGGTCCGGCTCGGTACCGACCGACCCGCCGCCCTGCTGGCCACCGGGTACGCCCAGCGCCGGCAGCCCCACCTCCTGGTCGACCTGCGCGGCGGCGTACCGGTGATCGGTCCGCTGGTCCGGCCGCCGGTCGGCCCCTGCCTGAACTGCCTCGACCTGCACCGGGTCGACCGGGACCCGGCCTGGCCCCGGCTCGCTGCCCAGCTCGCCGCCGACGACGGTGGACGCGGCTGCGCCACGAGCACCCGACTCGCGGCGGTGGCGTACGCGGTCGCCGAGGCGCTGGCCCAACTCGACGGGGGCACCCCGGAGACCCTCGGCTGCGCGGTCGAGATCGCCGGGGCGGGCCGCTTCCGGCGCCGCCAGTGGCCACCGCACCCGTCCTGCCGATGCTGCGGACGTCGCCCGATCCGGGGCCGCCCCACCCGCTCCCGGCTTCGTAGCAGCAGCGGGCCCACCGAGTCGGTAACAATGACCAGGTGACCGACATCCCGCGCCGGGCCGTGTCCCGGACCGCCAAGCTCGCCGCTCTGCCGCTCGGCTTCGCCGGTCGAACCGTACTCGGCATGGGCAAGCGGGTCACCGGGCTCGCGTCCGACGTCATCTCCGCCGAGATCCAGCAGCGCACGGCCGAACAGCTCTTCAGCGTGCTCGGCCAGCTCAAGGGCGGGGCGATGAAGTTCGGCCAGGCGCTGTCGGTCTTCGAGGCGGCACTGCCGGACGAGATCGCCGCGCCCTACCGGCAGGCACTAACCAAGCTCCAGGAGGCCGCCCCGCCGCTGCCGGCCGCCACCGTGCACAAGGTGCTGCTCGAGCAGCTCGGGCCGGAGTGGCGGGACCGGTTCGTCGAGTTCGACGACACGCCGGCCGCCGCGGCCAGCATCGGCCAGGTGCACCGCGCAATTTGGCGCGACCCCGGTTACGGCCCGGACGGCGCCCCGAACCATCGGGACGTGGCCGTGAAGATCCAGTACCCGGGTGCCGGCGACGCCCTGCTCGCCGACCTGAAGCAGCTCTCCCGGCTGGGCGGCATGTTCCGTGCGATCCAGCCCGGGCTGGACGTCAAACCACTGCTGGTCGAGCTGCGTGAACGGATCACCGAGGAGCTGGACTACGAGCTGGAGGCCGAGTCGCAGCGGGCCTTCGCCGCGGCGTACGCCGACGACCCGGACATCCACATCCCCGCGGTGCTGGACGCCTCGCCCCGGGTCCTGATCACCGAGTGGGTCGAGGGAACGCCGCTGGCGGAGATCATCCGGTCGGGCACGGAGGAGCAGCGCGACGAGGCCGGGCGGCTGATGGCGGAGCTGCACCTCTCCGCGCCGATGCGGGCCGGGCTGCTGCACGCCGACCCGCACCCGGGCAACTTCCGGCTGCTGCCCGACGGCCGGCTCGGGGTGATCGACTTCGGCGCGGTGGCGCGGATGCCGGAGGGCACACCCGAGCCGATCGGCCGGCTGGCAGGGCTGGCGCTGCGCCGCGACGCGGACGCGGTGGTAGCCGGGTTGCGTGAGGAGGGCTTCGTCAGCCAGAGCGAGCCGATCGACGCGCCGGCCCTCCTGGACTGGCTGCAACCGATGCTGGCCCCGGTCGCCGAGGAGGAGTTCCGGTTCACCCGGGCCTGGCTGCGCGGGGAGGCGACCCGGCTGGCCAGCCCCCGGTCGCCCGCGTTCCAGCTGAGCCGGCAGCTCAACCTGCCGCCGGCGTACCTGATGATCCACCGGGTGACGCTCGGCTCGATCGGGGTGCTCTGCCAGCTGGAGGCGAAGGCGCCGTACCGGGCGATCCTGGAGCGCTGGCTGCCCGGCTTCGCCCCGGTGGGCTGAACGACGGACAAGCCGCGGGGGCGGCGGCCATCCGGCCGCCGCCCCCGTCGTGTTCGGTAGTGATCTAGAGAGCGCCCAGGTCGCGAGCCGCCTGGCTGCGGCTGCGCATCGCGACGGTACGGGCGGAACGGGTTGCCTCAGTGCTCGTGGTGGTGCGACCGGCCTGAGGCCGGCGCATTCGAGCCCGGGACAGCGCTTCGTGGATTAGTTGCATCTCGGTTCCGTTCGGCAGGTGCAGCATCGTTTCGACTTTCTCGCTCGGCCGGTGGGATACCGGCGGGACGGATGGAACGCAGGTTGTGTCAGGCTGCCAGCCGGACCGCGCTGCGCGACTCGGACAGCCCGCTGGCCGCCAGTCGCGCCTCGGCCTCGACCCGGAGCTGGGCGTCACGGGCGAGGTCCTCCTTGCGCGGACGGCCACGGGGCCGCTTGCGCGGGACGACCGCGCCACGCTCGAAGATCTCGCCGCCCCAGACGCCCCAGGGCTCGGCCCGCTCCACCGCGCCGGCCAGGCACTCGACGCGCAGCGGGCAGTCCCCGCAGAGCGACTTGGCCAGCTCGAGCTCGGTGGGCGAGTCGGAGAACCACAGGTCGGGGTCGAACTTCCGGCAGGGCAGGTTCGCCTCCACCTCGACGCTCACGTCGAGCGGGGCCAACGCCAGACTCATCCTCCGGTCACCTCTCTCTCACTTCGATCTCGTGGATCGCATTTCCGACGTACTTCGGCACTACGGCGGTGCAAAAAAACTGAGGCCGCGGATCCCGGTGTGCGGGTTCCGCGGCCTCGAGGTGAGCCGGTGGTCTGGTGGATCAGACCGGTCTACCTCGAGGTGGAACACCGCGGACATCCGTACGCTTCTTGGCGACACCGATGCCCATGCCCGTGAAGCCACTGGTCCCTTCGACTCCAGTCAGGAGCGCCACGGTCAGGTTCAGCTCGGCCTGAACCCGGACCTGGTGCACCTGCGGAACCGACGGTCGAGCGGCAAGGGCCACCCGGACAGCCGACAGCGGAGCGCAGGCAGCTGGCATCGCCGCCGGACGCTCGTAGATGTAGGTCTCCATTGATGCCACCTCCCTGACTTTCCTCGTGCCGACCATGGACTCGCCCCCCTTGAGCAGCCAGAATGGCGCTGCTCGCGAGGTGTGCCATGAGGCTATTCCTCGCTCGTGGGCGAGGGCAAACGAATTACGGCCAGATTTAGAAACTTTTCTGCGGGCAGACCTCGTCCACCTCCGCGCCGGCCACCAGGGCCAGCACGGTATCGCCGTAAAGTCCCAGTTTGCGGGGGCCGATGCCGGCGATCGCGATCAGCTCCTCGGTGCGGCCCGGCTTCCGCTCGGCCAGCGCGGTGAGCGTCGCGTCGGTGAAGACCACGTACGCCGGGACCTTCTGCGCCCCGGCCACCCGCTGCCGCCACTCGCGCAGCCGCTCGTACAGCTCCTCGTCGATGTCGGACGGGCAGGTCGGGCAGCGGCCCAGCTTCCGGTCCGCCCCGGCGAGCAGGGTTGCACCGCAGATCCGGCAGGAGACCACCTGGGTGCGCCGCCGCTCGGTCCGCCGGGCCGCGCCGGCGCCGGCCCGCTCGGTGCCGCCGCCCGAGCGGTCGAGCTGCGGCAGGAAGCGGGAGGGTCGGCGGGCCCGGCCACCCGGCGAGCGGGCCCCGGCGTACGACAGCCAGAGCCACTCCCGCGCCCGGGTGATCCCGACGTAGAGCAGCCGCCGCTCCTCCTCGACCTGCTCGGGGGTCTTCGCGTACGTGGTGGGCAGGGTGCCCTCGGCCAGGCCGACCAGGAAGACGGCGTCCCACTCCAGGCCCTTCGCCGAGTGCAGCGAGGCGAGCGTCACCCCCTCCACGGTGGGCACGTGCTGCTGCGCCGCCCGCCGGGCCAGCTCCTCGTTGAAGTCCGCGAGGGTCACCGGCCGCTCGATCGCGGCGGCCTCGCCGATCGGGGTGACCTCCGGCGTCGCCGCGTACTCCTCGGCGAGCTGGAGCAGGGCGGCGAGTGCCTCCCACCGCTCCCGTGCAGCGCCGCCGGCCGGGGGCGCGTCGGGGGCCCAGCCGACCGCACCGAGGCCCTCCACCACGGCGGCCGGCAGCGGGGTCTCCCCCGGGATGGAGCGGGTGGCGGCCCGCAACGCCACCATCGCCTGGCGCACCTCGGGCCGCTCGAAGAAGCGTTCCGCCCCCTGCACCACGTACGGCACCTCGGCCTCGGTGAGCGCCTTCTCGTACGCCTCGGACTGCGCGTTGGTGCGGAACAGCACGGCGATCTCCCGCGCCGGGGTGCCCCCGTCGATCAGCGTCCGGCAGCGGGCGGCGACCGCGTTGGCCTCGGCCGGCTCGTCAGTGAAGATCCGCAGCTCGGGCTCCGGCCCGGGCGGACGCTGGCCGTGCAGCTCCAGCCGCAGCCGGGCCTCGGCGCCCCGGGCCTGCGAGATCACCGCGTTGGCCAGCCCGACCACCTGCGGGGTGGAGCGGTAGTCGCGGACCAGCCGGACCACGGTGGCGCCGCGGTACCGGCGCGGGAAGTCGACCAGGTACGACGAGGTGGCCCCGGTGAACGAGTAGATGGTCTGGCTGGCGTCGCCGACCACGGTGAGATCGTCCCGGCCGCCGAGCCACGCCTCCAGCAGCCGCTGCTGGAGCGGGTTGACGTCCTGGTACTCGTCGACGACGAAGTGCCGGTACTGACCGCGTACCTGCTCGGCGACGTCGGCGTGCTCCTCGATGCCCCAGACGGCGGCGCGCAGCATGTCCTCGAAGTCGATCACGCCATTGCCGCGCTTGAGCTTCTCGTACGCGGCGAAGACCTCGGCCACCTTCGCCGGCTCGTACGGGGTCTCCCGCAGTGCCTTGGCCGCGGCCACCACGTACTCGGACGGCTCGACCAGGGCCGACTTCGCCCACTCGATCTCGCCGGCCAGGTCGCGGGCGGCGGCCCGGTCGGCGCGCAGGCCGACCTTGGCGGCGGCCAGGGTGACCACCCGCACCTTGCTGTCCAGCAGCTCGGGCATGGCCCGCCCCTCCAGCAGCCGGGGCGCGAAGTAGCGGACCTGGCGCAGCGCCGCCGCGTGGAAGGTGCGGGCCTGCACGCCGGCGACGCCCAGCGCGGTGAGCCGGGCCCTCATCTCGGCGGCGGCCCGCGCGGTGAAGGTGACCGCCAGCACGTGCCGGGCGGAGATGTCCCCGGTGAGGGCGCGGTGGGCGATCCGGGAGGTGACCGCCCGGGTCTTGCCGGTGCCCGCGCCCGCCAGGATGCAGACCGGGCCGGCCGGTGCGGTCACCGCGGACCGCTGCTCCGGATCCAGTCCGGCCAGCACCCGTTCCGCCGCTGAGTGAACCACCACAGCCAGGAATCATCCCAGCCCTCGCCGATGTTGCAGCGGTTAGCCTGGCCTGAATCGGACCGGGTGCGAGCCATCCCCTTGGAGGACCTGACCATGTTGACGATGTATTCCACCCCGTGGTGCGGCTACTGCCACCGGCTGAAGTCGCAGCTCGACCGGGAGGGCATCGCGTACCAGGTGGTCGACATCGAGCAGGACATGAAGGCCGCGGAGTTCGTGATGAGCGTCAACGGCGGCAACCAGACCGTCCCGACCCTGCGCTTCGCCGACGGCAGCGCGCTCACCAACCCGTCGATCAACCAGGTCAAGCAGCACCTCGCCGCACTCCCCGGCTGACCCGTTCCGGACCTGCGGAAAGCGGCCGCCCCCCACCGGGCGCGGCCGCTTTTCGTCGCTCGTGGCGTCATCGCGCGTGGCGGCGCGTCCCGGCGACGACGTCCGGATCGACGGCCGCCAGCGGGCGGCGCGGACCCGGGACGCGGACCACGGGGCGCGGCGGTGGGGTGAGCCGGCGGCCGTACCAGAGGTAACCACCGGCCACCGTCGTGACCACCCCGACCAGGGCGAAGAGCAGGCGGTAGTCGAAGACGCCGACGAGCAGCGCGCCGACGCCGATGGAGAGCGCCTGCGGACCGCTGACCAGCGCCTCCGAGGCGGCGGCGACGCGGCCGAGCAGCCCGGGCGGGGTGCGCCGCTGGACCAGCGTGTTGAGCCCGACCATGGTCAGCGGCAGGGACATCCCCGCCAGCAGCAGCGCCAGCACGCCGAGCCAGAGCCGGGGGTACGCCAGCGCCAGCGCGGCGGGCCCGAAGAAGGTCACCCCGGCGGCGAGGGTGCCCACCTCCCCGACCCGGCGCACCACTGTCGCGGAGAGGAGCCCGCCGGCCAGCCCGCCGATCCCCTGCACGGTGACCAGCACGCCGACGAACGCGACGTCCCGGCGCAGCCCCTGGTCCACGTACGCGAAGATCAGTGACTCGGTGAAACCCATCACCAGCGAGCCCAGCCCGTAGCCGAGCAGGGCCCGGCGCAGCGCGGGCTCCCCGGCCAGGTGCCGCAGTCCGGCGCCCAGCTCGGCCGGCCAGCGCAGGCTCGGGCCGGACGGCGCGGTCTCGGTGGCCCGGAGCAGGCCGACAACGGCGGCGGCGGTGACGAAGCCGGTCATCGCGATGGCGACCAGCAGCCAGCCGCCGACGGCGGCGTAAACCCCGGCCCCGGCGAGCGGGCCGACCAGCCGGAGGCCCTGCCGGACGGTCTGCAGCACACCGTTTGCGTCGGCCAGCAGCTCGCTCGGGACCAGGTGCCGGATCAGCCCGCTCAGTACCGCGCTCAACGTGATGTACGACAGGCCGTACAGGGCCGCCACCACGTAGATGACCCGGACGTCGGCCCGGTCGCGAACCACGAAGAGCGGGCTGAGCAGCACGGCCGCGCCCAGGTTGGCGGCCACGAAGAAGGGCCGGCGGCGGTACCTGTCGACCACCCAACCGACCAGCGGGGCGAGCGTCATCGGCGCGATGATGGCGAAGATGGTCGCGCCGGCCATCCCGTCCGACCCGGTCAGGTCCTTCACCCAGACGGCGAGAGCCAGCAGCAGGACCGACTCGGCCGCCATGCTGGCGACCACGGCCACGAAGAGTAGACGGAAGTCGGGGCGACGCAGGACGGTGCGCATCGGGTTTCCTCCCGAGGGGCGGCGCCCGCGGCGGGCGCGTCGGGGACGGGCGCCGGGCCCCGGACCTGCTGGTCCGGGGCCGTGGGCGCCCCTCCACAGTCCTCTTTTTTGTCTCGTGACACGCCCTCGCCGGAACCTCCGACACCGGTCACGCCGTCCATACTGACCGTGGGGGGCGAATTTCATACAGTTACCGTCGCGTCCTGCGACGGTCGACGGAGAAGAGGACAGAGTGCCTCCTACCGCACCAGGCCCGATCCTGCGCCGACGCCGGCTCGGGACCGAGTTGCGCCGACTGCGCGAGCAGGCCGGCCTCACCGGGGACCAGGTCATCGAACGGATCGGCTGGGCCTCGGCGTCCAAGCTGTCCCGACTGGAGAACGGGCGCAGCCGCCCTGACCCGGACGACGTGGCCGCCCTGCTCAGCCTCTACCGCGCCGGGGACGGGCAGCGCGACGAGCTGCTGGCGATCACGCACGAGGCCGGCGACATGCGCGGCTGGCTGCGCAACTTCCCGGTGATGACCGAACAGCAGCGCGCGTTCGCCGAGCTGGAGGCGGGCTGCTCGGAGATCTCGGAGTACAACCCGGTGCTGGTCCCGGGCCTGCTCCAGACCCCCGGGTACGCCCGGCACCGGATCGTCTCCGCGGCGCGGGTGACGGAGCAGGCCGGCGACCCGGAGGGCGGCGAGAAGCCGGAGACCGAGGTACGCGCACGCCAGGCGCGCCAGTCCCTGCTGACCCGTCCCGACGCGCCCCGCTACACGGCGGTGCTGGAGGAGGCGGCGCTCGGCCGGCGGGCCGGCCCGCCGGAGATGCTGCACGAACAGCTCGTCCACCTCTGCGAGCTGGCCATGCTGCCGAACGTCACCCTGCACCTGCTGCTGCGGGACACCCGGATCGGCGACGGGTACCTGCCGCCGACCGCCTTCTCGGTCTACCGGTTCGCCGATCCCCTCGATCCGGAGACGCTCGCCATCGAAGGTGGGTTCACCGACGTCATGTCGACCGAGGTAAACACCCTAAATCGCTATAAAGTGGTGTTCGAGTGGCTATGCTCGGCGGCGCTCTCCGCATCGGACACCCTCTCCTGGCTCATCGAGGGGACGGGACGGCCCGACACGGCAGTCGAGTCCACAGTGACGTTCGGGCCGGCAACGGCGCCGGCCCAGCGCCGCCGCGACCCGGGGCGCCTGACCACGGACCGGTGATCCACGCCGGACCGCCGGTCCGGCCCACGGCGTCACTCGTCCCCATCGGAGCACTCCAGACCAGGAGCAGAACCATGAACGAGATCCGCAGCAGCTCGCCCGACCTCGCCCAGCAGCTCACCGCCGCCGCCTGGCACAAGAGCACCCGGAGCCAGACCTCGAACTGCGTGGAGGTCGCGCCGCTGCGTACCGGGCCGGCGGCGGTGGCGCTCCGGGACAGCAAGGACCGCGGCGGGCCGGTACTGCTGTTCAACCGGGCCGGATGGCTGGGCTTCATCGCCGGCGCGAAGAACGGTCAGTTCGATCTGAACTGATCCACCCGGGGCGCGCTGCCGGCGACTCGCCGGTGCCGAGGCCCGCGCGACGTCCGGCACGCTGGAGGTCCGTCCGGGTACCGGCGAACATCCGGACGGGCCGACGCCGCCGCCACTCGTCGGCCGGGCCGGGCGCGGCCGGGCAGCGTCCCGGGAAACCCGCCCCACATCTCGGGGGCCGTCGGCATCGGACCGGCGGCCCCTTCGCGCGTCCACCCACGACAACGGTGCTGACCTGTGATCCCCCGATCGGTCTACGGCCGCGAACAATCGTCGAGTTTCACTTGCTGGGACAGTCACCGGGCGTAACATGTCGAAAGAGTGACGTGGAAATTCCAGCGCGTATCCGTCCGTACCGGGGGACACTCATGCGGTTCCTGATCGTCCGCACCGAGATCCGTGCCGTCGCCGAGACCGACATCGCCGCCGCGTGGACGGGCGGTGGCCGGCTGCGGGACGAGACCACCGCGCCGGAGCCACGCCGACAGGTCGTCCACGCCGAGGACCGGGACGCCGCGCTGCTGCTGGCCCGGGCGCTGGCGTCGGTAGGTGCCGTCCGCTGCGGCCGGCACCGGGTCAAGGTGCTGCCGATCGACGATCAGAACCTGGCGTACCCGTACCGCTGGAGCGGCGGTTGACCCGCATCTGACGTCCGTCGTGGCCGGCCCGGCTCCCCCGCCGCGTTCCTCGCCCAACCCGGCCACGACGGGCCGTGTTCCCGGCCCGTGACCGCCGCGGCAACGACGGTCACGGGCCGGGCCGCGTCTTCGACCAGGATCGTGTCGGCGACCCGAATCCCTACCGCGCGTTCCTGCCGGGTCGCCGACCCGACCGGGCACGACGGACCGGCCCGCCGGATCGACGCCGTGCGCCGGGGCGGTCAGCAGTGGCCGTCGAGCCAGCGGTGGACCAGGAACAGCGCGATCGAGGAGGGCGGCGGGAGCACCAACCGGTCGCCGCCGTCCACCGTGACCGGCTCCCCGGCCAGCGCGGCGCCGATCTCCCGGCGGGTGAACCAGCGGGCGTGCGCGATCTCGGCCGGGTCGACCCGGATCGGCTGGTCGGCGTCGGCCCGAGCCAGGAAGCCGAGCATCAACGAGCCGGGGAACGGCCAGGACTGACTGCCCGCGTACCTGATCTCCCCGACCCCGACGCCGACCTCCTCGCGGACCTCGCGGAGCACCGCGGCCTCGGCGGACTCCCCCGGCTCGACGTAGCCGGCCAGGCAGGAGTAGCGGCGCTGCCCCGGGCTGCGCGCCCAGGTGGCGTTGTTACCGAGCAGACAGCGCCCGTCCGGTCCGTCCACCCCGTCGTGGATCAGCACGATCATCGCCGGGTCGGTGTGCGGCCAGACCCGCTCGCCACCCGGGTCGATCCGTGACCAGCCGGCCTCGTCGACCTGGGTCCGGTGCCCGGTGACCGAGGAGTAGCCGTGCCGGACGTGCCAGTTCAGCAGGGCCAACGCGGTGGTGAAGAGGCCCGCGTCCCGGTCGACCAGGAGGTGGCCCACCTCGCGCAGGTTGGCCCGCCGGGTGTCGGGCAGCTCCGGCAGCGGCGAGTCCACCGCGAAGACCGGTACGCCGTCCGGCTCGACGCCGAGGAACATCGGCACCGAGCGGGGCACCGCGGGCAGCTCGCCGGACCCGATCAGCACCAGCTCCGGCGGGGCCGCCTCGCCGCGGACCAGCGCCCGGCCGTCGTCGGCCGAGTCGAGCACCAGCACCCGGGCCCGTTCCCACGCCTCGGCGAGCCAGTCCGGGTCGGTACGCCGGTGCGCCGCCCGGTTCAGCGTGGCCCGGGCCAGCGGCGGGGCCGTCTCGCCACTCACGCCGCCGCCTCGTCGCCGAGCCACCTGGTTCGCCCGCTCACGCCGACTCCGTCCGGACCGGGGTCAGCGCGGCGAGCGGGTCGGCGACGCGCTCGGCGTCCCCGAGCACGACGGTGACCGCCTTCGCCGGGGCGAGGTAACGCGCGCCCGCCTCGGCCACGTCGTCCACGGTCGCCCTGGCCAACCGGGCGGCGTGCTCGGCGAGGAAGTCCAGGCGCAGCCCGTTGCCGGCGTACGCGCTGGTCAGCGAGGCCAGGCCGGCCTGGGTGGACATGCCGAGCTGGAGCGTGCCGAGGGCGTACTGCCGGGCCTGCTCCAGCTCGTCCGGCTTCGGTGGCAGGGCGGCCAGGCGGCCCAGCTCGTACCTGGTCTCCAGCAGCACGGGAGCGGTCACCTCGGTGGCCACCTCGGCGGCGGCGACCAGCACCGATCCGGCGACCGAGTGCTCGACCACCGAGTGCGGCCCGTACGTGTAGCCCTTGTCCTCCCGGATGTTCTCCACCCAGCGGGAGGAGAAGTAGCCGCCGAAGACCAGGTTGGCCAGTTGCAGCGCGGCGTGGTCGGGATGGGTGCGGGGCACCGCGGGCAGGGCGATCCGCAGCGAGGACTGCACCGAGCCGGGCCGGTCGACCAGCAGCAGCGGGCCGGGCTCCAGCGGTGGCGCGGGCGGCAGCTCGGCCGCCCGCCCGTCGCCGTTCCAGCCGGCCAGCGCCCGCTCCGCGGCGTCCAGGGCGCGCTCCGGCTGCACGTCGCCGACCAGCACCAGCACCGCGCCGGCCGGATGCACCCGCTCGGCGTGCAGTTTGCGCAGGGCGGGGGGCTTGACCGCGCGGACCTGGTCCGGCTCGGGTGTCTGGATCGCGTACGGGTGCCGGCCGTAGATCCGCTTGAGCAGCGCGGTCCGCGCCAGGTGCGCGGGCTGGCTCTGGGCGACCTGGATCCGGTCGACCAGCCGGTCCCGCTCGGTCTCCACCCAGTCGGCCGGGTAGCTGGCCCCGGTCAGCACCTCGGCGAGGATCTCCAGCATCCGGTCCAGGCCGGTGACCAGGCCCGCGCCGGAGAGCATCAGCCGGTCGGGGTCGACCCCGGCGGAGAGCCCGCCGCCGACCTTCTGCAGCTCGGCGGCGATCTGGTTGGCGGTCATCGTGGCGGTGCCGGCGAGCACGGTCTGCGCCAGCACCGCGCCCCGGGCCAGGTGGATCCGCCCGAACGGCATCCAGAGCCGCAGCTCGACCAGGGGCACCGCAGGCCGGCGTACGGCGATCACGGTGAGCCCGTTGCCGAGCGTGCGCTCGGCCTGGCTGGGCAGTTTGAGCCGGCGGTTCGGGCCGAGCGGCGGCAGCGGCCGGGTCCCGGTCTCCATGGTTGCCGTCACTGAGCCTCCTTTGTTCGCGACTGCGGTGCTCGCAACCCCGGCTCGCTCCTCGCGCTCACCCGGCACCTCCGGCGATGACCTCGATGGACGCGCGGCGCTCCGGCCGCAGGGTGGCGGCGGCGGCCCGGACCTGCTCCTCGGTCACCTCGCCGACCAGCCGGGGCAGCTCGTTGAGCAGCCCCGGTTCGCCGCGCTGCTGTTCCAGGACGGCCATCCGCAGCGCCCGGCCGAGCACCGCGTCGGTGTCCCGCAGCAGGTGGGTGGCCATCCTGGCCTGGGTACGGGCGAGCTCCCCCTCGGCCAGCCCGTCGGTGGCCAGCCGGTCAAGCTCCTCGTCGACGGTGCGCAGCACCTTCTCCACGTCCCCGCCGGGCGGCAGGTGGGACTGGAGCAGCAGGGCGGTGGGGTCGCGGACGTCGAACGGGTCACCCATGAAGCCGAGGTAGCCGCCGACGCTGGTCACCGACCGGTCCCGCTGGACCAACCGCTCGACCAGCCGGGAGGCGTCCCCGTCGGTGAGCACCTCGGCCAGCACCACGTACGGCAGGTAGCCGGCGAAGTCGGTCACCGGGTCGGGCACCCGCCAGGCGCCGGCCACCGCCGGCAGCGGAGCCAGCTGGTCGGTGTACGAGGTGCGTCGCTCGGCGGTCAGGTCCGGCTCGGCGAAGTCGGGCCGTTCCGGGGCGGGGCGGGCCGGCACGTCCCCGAAGTGCCGCTCGATCAGCGTGGTCGCCTCGGCCACGTCGAGGTCGCCGCTGACGGCGAGGACCGCGTTGCCGCTGGCGTAGTAGCGGCGGAAGAAGTCGGCAGCGTCGGCGACGGTGGCCGACTCCAGGTCGTCGAAGGAGCCGTAGCCGTCGTGGGCGTTGGGGAAGGTGTCGAACATGACCGGCGGCAGGGTCAGCCAGGGGAAGCCGCCGTACGGCCGGTTGAGCACATTGACCCGGATCTCCTCCTTGACCACGTCGACCTGGTTGCGCAGGTTCTCCTCGGTCAGCCGGGGGCCGCGCATCCGGTCGGCCTCGAGGAACAGCGCCCGTTCCAGCGCGTTGCTCGGCAGGGTTTCGAAGTAGTCGGTGTAGTCCAGGTGGGTGGAGCCGTTGAAGGTGCCGCCGGCGCCCTGGACGTGCCGGAAGTGGGCCAGCTTCTCCAGGTTCTCCGAGCCCTGGAACATCAGGTGTTCGAAGAGGTGGGCGAAACCGGTGCGGCCCCCCGGCTCGGACCGGATGCCGACGTCGTAGACCACCGCCACCCCGATCACCGGGGCGCTGCGGTCGGGGGTGAGCACCACCCGCAGGCCGTTGTCGAGGGTGAACCGCTCGACCGGGTACTTCGTCGCTGGAATTCTCGCTCTCCGCGTCGGCACGAGATCGACCCTACTGCGTCGGCACCGCCCGCACCCGCGGTGTGGCGCGGCACTCTCCGCGACCGTCTCCCGAGTGACCCGGGGCCGGGACGTCCCGCTCAGCCGGTGGCGGTGGGGCCGGCCCCGGCGGGGCTGCTCGGCGCGTGGAGACCGACCAGCCCGGCGGGCGCGGTGCCCCCGGGTACGGGGTGCCACGGCGCGAAGGCCGCGACCATGGCGAGCGCCAGACCCGCCCCCGCGACCGCGAGCACCAGCAGCAGCTCGCGGGTCGCCCCCGAGCCGTCGTCGCCCGCCATGGTCACCCCTCCCGGGCGGCCGGCTCTCCCGGCCGCGTGTCCCCCGCCCCAGCATCACCGGCCGGGCACGGAGAAACAGTCGGCCATCGGACCCACCGGGCGCCGATCCCCGACTCAACGACGACGCGGGCGCCGGGAGCGCGGAGGGCGGGCGGAGTGCGCGGGCGAGGGCTGGGGCGGCGTGGCGATGGTGACCGGGACCCCGGACGGCTCGCGGGCGCCGGTGACCCGGCTCAGCTGCGCATCGCCGGGGCGTACCTGGGCCGTCCGAGGGGTGATCCCGGCGACGCTCATCAGCCGGGAGACGTCCCGGCGCTGCTCGGGCAGGACCAACGTGACGACCGTGCCGGACTCCCCCGCCCGGGCGGTGCGCCCACCCCGGTGCAGGTAGTCCTTGGCCTCGGTCGGCGGGTCGGCGTTGACCACCAGGTCGAGCCCGTCGACGTGGATGCCCCGGGCCGCCACGTCGGTCGCGACCAGCGCGGTGACCTGCCCGGTGCGGAACTGCTCCAGGATCCGGGTGCGCTGCGGCTGGGTCTTGCCGCCGTGCAGGGCGGCGGCGCGTACGCCCTTGGCGAGCAGTTGGCGGGCCATCCGGTCGGCCCGGTGCTTGGTCGCCATGAACAGGATGGTGCGCCCCTCGCGGGCCGCGATGTGGGCCAGCGCGGCCGGCTTGTCCGCCGCCTCGATGTGCAGCACGTGGTGGGTCATCGCGGTCACCGTGGCGGTGCCCGGGTCGACGGAGTGCGTGACCGGGTCGGTGAGGAAGCGGCGGACGAGCTTGTCCACGCCGCGGTCCAGGGTGGCCGAGAAGAGCAGCCGCTGCCCACCCGGGGCGACCTGATCCAGCAGCTTCGCCACCTGCGGCAGGAAGCCCATGTCGGCCATCCGGTCCGCCTCGTCCAGCACGGTGATCGCCACCTGGTCCAGCCGGGCGTCACCCCGGTCGATCAGGTCGTGCAGCCGGCCCGGAGTGGCCACGAGCACCTCGGCGCCGGCGCGCAGCGCGTCCGCCTGTCGCTGGAGGGAGAGCCCGCCGACCACGGTGGCGCAGCGCAGCCCGACCGCGCGGGCGTACGGGCCGAGGGCCGCGGTGACCTGCTGGGCCAGTTCCCGGGTGGGCACCAGCACCAGGGCGAGCGGCCGGCCGGGGCGGGCCCGGTGGCCGGCCGTGCGGTGCAGCAGCGGCAACCCGAAGGCGAGCGTCTTGCCCGAACCGGTCCGGCCGCGGCCGAGCACGTCCCGGCCGGCCAGCGAGTCGGGCAGCGTCGCCGCCTGGATCGGGAACGGCTCGGTGATGCCCTGTGCGGTCAGCTCGGCGACCAGCGCGGTGGCCAGGCCGGTGGCGGCGAAGGTGGGGACGGTCATGGTCATGCGGTGGTGCCTTCCTCGACGCGGCACGTGTCGAGGAAGGGCGCCGGGAGCGGCGCGTCACCGGCGTGGCCGGTGGTCACAAGCACGAACCGAAAGCGGTACGGGCCGGTCCGCCGCGCGGCGGACCGGCCCGGGCCACCGCGGCCCCGAGGGCGCGGTGGGTGGTACTGGATGATCCGGAGATCAGAGCGGGCGGATGTTCTCCGCCTGCGGGCCCTTCTGGCCCTGGGTCACCTCGAACTCGACCCGCTGGTTCTCGTCCAGGCTCCGGTAGCCGGAGGACTGGATCGCGGAGAAGTGGGCGAAGACGTCGGCGCCGCCGCCGTCCGGGGTGATGAAGCCGAAGCCCTTGTCAGCGTTGAACCACTTGACGGTGCCAATTGCCATTTGTTCGTCTCCTTGACGGAACGTTCGGACCCGCACCTGTTGCGGGCCGAAGGTGAGTGCGTCGCGCGGAGGTGCGCGGTGCACCTGTCGCTGCTGGTCGCCCCGCCCGGAGAACTCCGGACACAACAAAGAGCGCCTGGGGCCACAATCCGCCAGGCGCACACAGAGTCTCTGGAAACCAAAACTGCAACGCAGCAACAGTATCACGAACCGCGCGCCTCCGAACCCACCACCGGCGCTTCCGGCACGCCGGCGACCAGCGCGGCCAGCCCGTCGGCGTCGAGCAGGTCCGCCGGCCGGACGGTGACCCCGTCCCGGACGTAGTGGAAGGCGGCCCCCATTCGCTCGACCGGCACGCCGGCCAACTCGGCCCAGGCCAGCCGGTAGACGGCGAGCTGCACCGCCGCCGCGTCGGCCTCCCGCCCGGTGGGCTGTCGGCCCGTCTTCCAGTCGACCACGTCGTACCGGCCGCCGGGGCGGGCGAAGACGGCGTCCATCCGGCCGCGCACCACCACGTCGGCGATCACCGTGGCGAAGGGCACTTCCACCTCCACCGGCACCCGGTCCGCCCACTCGCTGGCCAGGAAGCGCTCCTGAAGCTCGGTGAGCGCCTCGTCCGGGGCGGCGTCCTCGTCCGCCGCGCCGGGCAGCTCGTCCACGTCGAGCAGCCGGTCGGCGCCGAACCGCTGCTCCAGCCAGGTGTGGAAGGCGGTGCCCCGCCGGGCGTACGGGTTGGGCTCGGCGGGCATCGGCCGGCGCAGCGCCCGGGCCAGGGCCTCCGGGTCGCGGCGCAGCGCCACCAACTGGGTCACCGAGAGGTGCTCGGGCAGCTCGACCTCGACCGCCTCGGCCCCGCGCAGCAGTTCGGCCCGTTCGGCGAGGAGCAGCTCGGCCTCCCGCCGCCAGCGCGCCACCTCGGGGTCGTCGGCGGGGTGCCCGACGGCTCGGGCCGGCCCGACCGGCTCCCCGCGGGCACCGGAGGCCGGACCGTCCACCGGTACGCCGCCCCGGGACGCCGGCCCACCCTCGGTCGCCGGTCCGCCGCCGGTGGCGGGTGCACCGTCCGGGACGGGCCGCGCCGCCGCGCCGGCCGCCAGGACGGCCTCCTCGCGGCGGGCCGCGTCGGGGTCGGCGAGGTAACGGCGGACCAGGGCGGCGGCCTCGGCCAGAGCCGGTCGGCGCGCGCCGAGCGGGTCGGCCGGCCACTCGGCCCGGAGCACCTGCTCGGTGGTCGGATTCACCGCGTCCCCGGCCGGCTCGGGCGCCCACTCGTCGACCAAGTGCCCGTCGGCGCCGTCCAGGCAGGCGTCGTGCACCTCGCGCAGGAAGACCGAGGGGCCGCGGAACTTCTTCGTCCCCTCCCCCCACCAGTAGCCGGAGCAGAGCAGCAGCCGCCGGGGCCGGGTCACCGCCACGTACGCGAGCCGCCGCTCCTCCCGCTCGTCGTGGGCCCGCCAGGCGTCGGTGAAGTCCTCCAGCGCCCGGGCCACCCCGCGCTGGTCCTCCGCCCGGGCCAGGCCCAGCTCCGGGAGCCCGTCGGCGTCGCCGCGCAGCGGGAACGGCAGCACGCCCAGCCCGCCCAGCCAGTGGTCGGAGTTGCGCACCGGCCCCGGCCAGACGCCCCGGGTCAGCCCGGCGACCGACACCACGTCCCACTCCAGCCCCTTGGCGGCGTGCGCGGTGAGGATCTGCACCGCGCCTTCCACCACCTCCACCTCGCCGGGGGTGAGGCCCCGCTCCTCGTCCTCGGCGGCGGCCAGGTAGGCGAGAAACCCGGCGAGCGTGGCACCGGGCGTCTCGCCGCTGAACCGGGCCGCCACGTCGCCGAGCGCGTCCAGGTGCCCCCGGGCCAGGCCGGCGTCGCCGGTGCCGTCCCGGCCGGCCCGGACCGCCACCTCCACGTCCAGGCCGATGGTCCGCTCGATGTCCGCGATCAGCTCCGGCAGGGACTGGTCCAGCCGGTAGCGCAGCAGGGCCAGCTCCATCCCGTACGCGCGCAGCCGGGCGTACCCCTCCGCCGAGTAC
Organism: Micromonospora mangrovicola; assembly: GCF_047200535.1. Lineage (NCBI taxonomy): Bacteria > Bacillati > Actinomycetota > Actinomycetes > Micromonosporales > Micromonosporaceae > Micromonospora > Micromonospora mangrovicola. The sequence goes on from NZ_JBJZOG010000022.1 coordinate 17,855, forward strand.
GCCTGCGCCGGGCCGAGGTCGGCGAGCGCCTCGACCAGCGTCGCCTCGTCCAGCGCGTCCACAGTGATCTCCGGCCCGTCCCCGCCGGCCAGTTCCCGCCGGGCCCGGGCGATCGCCTTGGCCCGCCGGTGCAGGGCGACCAGGTCGCGTGGCCCGATCCGCCACCGCGCGCCGGTGAGCAGGCGCAGCAGCGCCGCGCCGTCGGTCGGGTCGGCGAGCACCCGCAGCGTACAGACCACGTCGCGGACCTCGGGGGTGTCCAGCAGGCCGCCGAGCCCGACCACCTCGACCGGTAGGCCCCGGGCGCGCAGCGCGGACTCGATCGCGGGGATCTGGCTGCGCAGCCGGACCAGCACGGCGGTGGTGGGGCGCTGCGGCACCGGGATGTGCTCGGGCAGTGCGCCCGGCGTGCCGGCCGCGCCGCGCCAGGCGGCCAGCACGCTGTCCGCGATCCAGTCGGCCTCGTCGGCGTACGTGTCGAGCAGCGCGCAGTGCACGGTGCCGGCGGCCCGGCCGCGCGGGCTGCGGTGCGGGATCGGCTCGCGGACGCTGAGCGCGGCGTGCAGCTCGGGCACCCGCGCGCCGGCCGCCCGCAACGGGACCGAGAGCGCGTTGGCGACGCCGAGGATCTCCGGCCGGTTGCGCCAGCTGGTGGTGAGACTCAGCACCTGCGCGGCGGTGCCGTCGGCGCAGGCGAACTCGGCCGGGAACCGGTCCAGCGTGCCCGCGCTGGCACCGCGCCAGCCGTAGATGGACTGACAGGGGTCGCCCACGGCGGTGACCGGGTGGCCGCCGCCGAAGAGCGCGTTGAGCAGCACCACCTGGGCGTGGCTGGTGTCCTGGTACTCGTCGAGCAGCACCACCCGGAAGCGGTCCCGCTCGATCACCCCGACGCCGGGGTGGTCCCGGGCCACCCGGGCGGCCCGGGCGAGCTGGTCGGCGAAGTCCATCGCCTCGAAGTCGTCCTTGCGCCGGGCGTACGCGCGGACCAGGGGCAGCAGCTTCAACCGGGTCTGCTGGAGTTGCAGCGCCCGGCGCGCGTCGGCGTAGACCCGGCCGGGTCGGGACTGCACGTCGGCGAAGAAACGGCCGGTCCAGGCGGCCAGGTCGTCCGGGTCGACCAGGTGCTCGTCCAGCTCCCCGGCCAGCGCCAACACCGCGTCGGTGATGGTGCTGGGCATCCGGTCCACCTCGGACATGTCCCCGTCGTAGTTGCGGACCAGCAGGTCGACAAGCTGCCAGCGGGACGCCTCGGTGAGCAGCCGGGTGGTCGGCTCGTAGCCCGCCCGCAGCCCGTGCTCGGTGACGATCCGCCCGGCGTACGAGTGGTAGGTGGAGACGGTCGGCTCGCCCGCGAGGGGGTCGTCGTGCGGGTCCCGGCGCTGCCGGCCGAGCCGGCGGATGAGCTGGTCGAGCCGGGTCCGCACCCGGTGCGCCAGCTCGCCGGCCGCCTTGCGGGTGAAGGTGAGGCCGAGCACCTGCTCGGGCCGGACGTACTGGTTGGCGACCAGCCACACCACCCGGGCGGCCATCGTCTCGGTCTTGCCGGAGCCGGCACCCGCGACCACCAGCAGCGGTTCGACCGGCGCGGCGATGATCGCGGCCTGCTCCCGGGTGGGGGCCGGCAACCGCAGCAGCTTCGCCAGCTCCACCGGGGTGTAGCGGGGACCGGCGTCGGCGGTGCGGGGCGCCGGGGTGGCGCCGCCGCTGAACAGGGTCGGCTGGGTGGTCACGGCTGCTCCGTGGGTGGCTCGACGACCTGCCGGCCCTGCCCGGACACCGGGCAGCTGGTCCGCACCGGGCAGACCCGGCACTTCGAGTTGGCGACCGCCGCGAAGGTGGCGGCGGCCATCGTATCCGCGGTGCGCCGGACCAGCGCGGTGGCCCAACCGACCTCGGGGCCTTCCCCGGCGGCGGCCTGGGCCTGCTCCTTGGCGTCCCTGGCCCCGGTGCCGAGCTGCACCAGCGCGGCGCCCCCGGACTCCTCGCCGAACTCGGCGAACGCCCCCGCTTCGACCGCCGCCTGGTACGCCCCGAGCTGCGGGTGCTCGGCGACCTCCCGCTCGGTGACCGCGGTGGACTTGCCGGTCTTCAGGTCGATCACCACGAGTCGCCCCTCGGCGTCGACCTCCAGCCGGTCCACCCGGCCGGTCAGCTCGATCGGGCGGGTCGGGTCGTCCAGCCGGACGGCGAACTCGTGCTCGATGGCGAGCAGCCGGCGCGGGTTGCCGGCCAGCCAGCGGAGCAGCTTGTCCACCATGGCCTCGGCGCGCTGCCGTTCCGGGCCGACCATCCAGCGGGCGGCCAGCTCGATCGCGTCGAACCGGGCGGCCACGTACTCCAGCAGGGCGGTCCGGTCGACGCTGGCGTCCTCGGCCAGCATCGCGGCGGCGTGCACCAGGTTGCCGACCCCCTGCGCGGCGCTGGCCGGGCCGCTGCCGCCGTGCCGTTCCAGCAGCCAGCGCAGGCTGCACCGGAGCGCGCTCTCCATGGCGGACGGGGTGACCCGGACCGGCTCGCCCTCGTCGACCAGCGGCCGGTCGTCGGAGAGCCCGCGCAGCCCCCACCAGTCGTCCGGGTGCGCGCCGGGCACCCCGGCGGCGGCCAGCCGGGCCAGCTCGGCCGCCGCCGCGCGCCGCCGGCTGACCGGCACGCCCGGGTCGGTGACCGCGGTACGCAGCTCCGCCACCAGCGCGGACAGGGTGAGCCCGCGCGGCGGCAGGGTCACCGGGAGGGCGACCGGGGCGGTGTCCTGCGGGTCGTCGACCACGGGCACCGGCCCGTCCGACGCCCCGGCCGGCGCGGCACCGGCGCCGGGCCGACCCCGGCCGCCGCGCGCCCGGCCGGCGGCGGCGTCGGTCGACGTGGCGGCGTCGGTCGACGTGGCGGCGTCGGTCGGTCCGACCGGCTGCGGGCCGGGTCCGGCCGGCGCTCCTGCGTTCCCGGTCGGCGGCGGCTCGGGGGCGGCCAGCTCGTGCAGGAAGCGGCTGGGCTGCTCCTCGTGGTCGTCGCCGCCGACGGCCGCCGAGGCGACCGCGGTGACCAGCAGCCGGCGTCGGGCCCGACTGACCGCGACGTGGAAGAGGCGGCGCTCCTCGTCGAGCAGCGCCGAGGTCTGTCCGACCAGGCTGGCCCGGACACCGGTGCCGTCGGCCCGGCCGGCGAGCACGTCGACCAGCCGTTCGGAGCCGAGCAGGCTGCCGCGCAGCCGCAGGTCCGGCCAGACGCCCTCCTGCACCCCGGCGACCGCGACCAGGTCCCACTCCAGGCCCTTGGCCGCGTGGGCGGTGAGCAGGCGGACCGCCTCGCCCCGGTCGGCGCTGGCGGCGAGCGTGTCGGCGGGCAGGTCCTGACCGAGCACGTGGTCGAGGAACACCTCGGTACGCGCGCCGGGGAGCCGGTCGGTGAACCGGGCCGCCGCGTCGAAGAGCACCAGCACCGCGTCGAGATCCCGGTCGGCCGCCTCGGCCCGCCAGCGCTGCGCGGTCTCGTGCTCACCGGTGGCCGCCCGACCCCGGGTGATCGCCCCGGCCCAGCGCTCGGCCAGACCGCTGGCCCGCCACACCGCCCAGAGCACGTCCTCGGCGGTCGCGCCCGGGTTGGCGGCGGCCTGCCGGGCGGTCTCCAGCAGGTGCGCCACCGCCTGCGCGGGGGCCGCCCAGCGCCGCTCGACGGTGGCCAGCTCCGCCGGGTCGCGCAGCGCCTCGACGATCAGCTCGCCGGAGGGGCGGCGGTCGCCGCCGGCCAGCGCCAGCGCGCGGAGCCCCTGCCGCAACCGGCGCTCGGCGAGCGGGTCGGCGCCGCCCAACGGCGAGTGCAGCAACGCGACGGCGGCCTCCTCGTCCAGCCGCTCGGGTTCGAGGGCGCAGCGCAGCAGGAGCAGCAGCGGGGCCACCCCGGGCTGGAGGTGCAGCGGCAGGTCCTCGCCGTGCACGACGGTCGGCACCCCGGCGGTGTGCAGGGCGCGTTGCAGTGACGGCAGCTGCCGGCCGGTGGAGCGGACCAGCACCGCCATCCGCGACCAGGGCACCCCGTCGAGCAGGTGCGCCTCGCGCAGGGCGTGGGCCAGCCAGGCGGACTCGCTGGTGGCCGAGCGGAAGATGCGTACCTCGACGGTGCCGGGCGGGGCGTCGGGCAGCGGGTGCAGCCGGCGGTGCGCCGCCGGGCCGCGCAGCCGGCGGGCCAGCCGGGCGGTCGCCGCCAGCAGCTCCGGCCCGGCCCGGTACGACGTGGTCAGCGTGACCTGGGCGGCGGGCGCCCCGGAGGCGGTCCGGAACCGGTGCGGGAAGGTGCTCACGCCGGCCGGGTCGGCGCCACGGAAGGCGTACGTGGAGGAGTCCGGGTCGGCGAACGCGACCAGGGACTTGCCGCCGCCGGCCAGGACGGCGAGCAGGTCGAGCTGGGCGGGGTCGGTGTCGGCGAGCTCGTCCACGTAGACGTGGGCCAGCCGGCGGCGCTCGGCCGCCAGCAGCTCCGGGTCGTCGAGCAGCATGCCGGTGGCGGCCCGGACCAGCTCGGCCGGGTCGTACGCGATCGAACCCCGGTTGCTGACGTCGCGCAGGGCCAGGACGGCGACGTACTCGCGGAGGAAGCGGGCGGCGGCCGGCCAGTCGGCGCGGCCCAGCTGCTCACCCAGCCGGGCCAGCTCGACCGGGCCGACGCCCCGTTCGGCGGCGCGCATCAGCAGGTCGCGGAGCTGCTGGGCGAAGGCCCGGGTGCGCAGTGCCGGGCGCAGGTCCTCCGGCCAGCCCACCGGGTCGTCGTCCGGCTCCTCGCCGACCACGTCCAGCAGCTCGCGGATGATCAGATCCTGCTCGGGGCCGGTGAGCAGCCGCGGCGACGGCTCGCCCCGCTCGGCGGCGGCCCGGCGGAGCAGGCCGAAGGCGTACGCCGGGAAGGTGCGCACGAGCGGCTCGCGGACGACGCGGTGACCGGCACCGGCGATCCGTGCCTCGATCCGGTGGCGCAGGTCGGTGGCGCCGCGCCGGTTGAAGGTGAGCACCAGGATGTGTTCCGGGTCGACGCCCGCGGCCACCCGGGCGGCGACCGCCTCGACCAGGGTGCTGGTCTTGCCGGTGCCCGGGCCGCCGACGACCAGCATCGGCCCGTCGGTGTGCGCGACGACCTCGGCCTGCACCGGGTCCGGCCGGTGCGTCGGGTGCGCGCCATCGCCCGCCGACCCCCCGGACCGCGGCTCCGCTTCGGCCGGCCCGCCGGACCGACCACCCCCCTGCCCCGCCCCGGTGGTGTGGGAGACCCCCGTCGCCACCCCACCGGGCCGGCGCACCAACCGGTACGCCTGCATCACCGACATCCCACCACGCCGGTACGACACCTCGGACCCGGCCACCGCCCCGGGGCGCCCCAGCTCACGTCGTCGAGGAAGCCGGCGGCGCCCGCGGAGATCGACTTCGCCACCAACTCCATCATCGATGCGGCCGGGCGGGTCAGGTGAGGTGGGATTCGAGGAGGTTCAGGGCGGCGGGAACGGTGGGGGCGACCAGGAGGAGGTCAAGACCGGCCGGCTTCAGGAAATTGCGGTCGGCGAGGGTGCCCAACCAGTCGAGCAGCGGACGGTAGAAGCCGTCCGCGTCGACCAGCACCATCGGCTTGCCGTGCATGGCCAGGGTGGCGGTGGTCCACACCTCGAAGAGCTCGTCGAGGGTGCCGAGCCCGCCGGGCAGCGCGACGAAGGCGTCCGACTTCTCGATCATCAGGGTCTTGCGGCTGGCCATCCCGTCGGTGACCAGCAGTTCGTCGGCGGCCAGGTCGGCGACCTCCAGGTCGACCAACGCCTGCGGGATCACGCCGAGGGTGCGCCCGCCGGCGGCCCGCGCCCCGTCCGCCACCGCGCCCATCATGCCCACGCAGCCGCCGCCGCTGACCAGCGTGTGCCCACGCCGGGCCAGCTCCGCGCCGGTCTCGGTGGCGAGCTCCAGCCAGCGGGCGTCGAGGGTACGGGAGGACGCGCAGAACACGCAGATCGCGGCCACGCCTCAGCCCTCTCCCGCCGGACGCGGGTCCGACCCGTCGGGCGCTACGTCGGCGGCGGCCCGCTGGTCGGCGGCGACCCGGGCGACCGCCTCCGCGCGGATCGCCTCCTGCTCGGCGGAGAGCACCGCCTCGGCCTCCACGATGTGCCGGACCGCCTCGTTGACGTCGTCGGTGAGGCAGATGAGCTCCAGGTCGGTGGGACCGATCTTGCCTTCGGCGGCCATCGCGTCGCGCAGCCAGTCGAGCAGCCCGCGCCAGTAGTCGACGCCCATCAGCACCACCGGGAAGCGGGTGACCTTGCCGGTCTGCACCAGGGTGAGCGCCTCGAAGAGCTCGTCCATGGTGCCGAAGCCGCCGGGCAGCACCACGAACGCCTGCGCGTACTTGACGAACATGGTCTTGCGGGCGAAGAAGTAACGGAAGTCGATCGCCAGGTCGACCCAGTCGTTGAGGCCCTGCTCGAAGGGCAGCTCGATGCCGAGCCCGACGGAGAGCCCGCCGGCCTCGCTGGCGCCCCGGTTGGCCGCCTCCATCACGCCCGGTCCACCGCCGGTGATCACCGCGTACCCGGCCCGGGCCAGCGCGCCACCCAACTCCTCGGCCATCCGGCACTCGGCGCTGTCCGGCTTGCTGCGGGCCGACCCGAAGACGCTGACCGCGGGTGGCAGGTCGGCCAGGGTGTCGAAGCCCTCGACGAACTCCGACAGGATGCGCAGCGCCCGCCAGGCGTCCTTGGTCTTCCAGTCGCCCCTGCCCCGGGAGTCCAGCAGCCGCTGGTCCGCGGTGCTGGTCGGGATGGCCCGGTTGCGCAGCGTGACGGCGCCCCGGTGCCGCTCCGCGCCCGGGCCGCGGCCGGGTGGCCGCCCGTCGCTCTGGCTCATGCAGCCACCGTAGTGGAGGCGGGTCGGACGGGTGCGGAGGCCGGCCAGCCGACGAAATTCTTCGCGATCTTGGGCAACTAATTCGGTCGCCCGTACGTCTTACTATTCACATACGGGGTATGCCCCGGCGCGTTGCCTTCGGGGGAGGAGCAAGCGTTGATCAGCAACACCGAGATGGTCCGGATCCGCCGGCAGATGCAGCGGCGGATCCGCGACGTGGTGGCCGAGCGCCGCCGTGCCCGGATGATGGAAGCCCACCACACCGAACTCACCGGCGAGTCCGCCGAGACGGACGCCTCGCTGGGTACGGCCGTCTGACGGCCGGCCGGCACGACCTGGGGGTCCGCGTCACCGACGCGGGCCCCCGTCGCATCCCGGCGTCAGGCCGAGGCGAGCCAGCGGTGCAGGGTGGCCGCGCCGTCGCGGATCTTGGCCAGCTCGACGTGCTCGTCCTTGTGGTGGGCCAGGTTGGGGTCACCGGGGCCGAAGTTCAGCGCCGGAGTGCCCATGGCCGCGAACCGGGCCACGTCCGTCCAGCCCAGCTTGCCGATCGGGGCCGCGCCCACCGCGGCCAGGAACTCCTGCGCCGGCGGGTTGTCCAGCCCGGGGGCCGCGCCGGCTGCCGCGTCGGTGACCGCCAGGTCGAAGCCGGCGAAGACCTCACGCAGGTGCGCCTCGGCCGCCGCCGGGTCGCGGTCCGGGGCGTACCGGTAGTTGATCTCGATCTCGCAGTGGTCCGGGATGACGTTGCCGGCCACCCCGCCGGTGATCCGCACCGCGTTCAGGCCCTCGCGGTAGTCGCAGCCCTCGATGGTCACCCGGCGCGCCTCGTAGGCGGTCAGCCGGCGCAGCACCTCGCCCGCGCCGTGGATCGCGTTCACCCCGTACCAGGACCGGGCCGCGTGGGCCCGCTCGCCGTGCGTGGTGACGATCGCCCGCATGGTGCCCTGGCAGCCGGCCTCGACGATCCCGTACGTCGGTTCCAGCAGCACCGCGAAATCGGCCTGGAGCCACTCCGGATGGGCCTGGGCGACGAGCGTGAGGCCGTTGTACCTCGACTCGATCTCCTCGGCCTCGTAGAAGAAGTACGTGACGTCGTAGCGGGGGTCGGGCAGGGACACCGCCAGGTGCAGCGCGAAGGCCACCCCGGACTTCATGTCGGAGGTGCCGCAGCCGTACATCAGGTCGCCGTGCATGGTCGACGGGAAGTTGTCGTTGAGCGGGACGGTGTCCAGGTGGCCGGCGAGCACCACCCGCTGCGCCCGGCCCAGGTCGGTACGCGCCATGACGGTGTTGGAGTGCCGGAACGTGGTCAGGTGCGGAACGCCCCGCAGCACCTCCTCCACGCAGTCGGCGATCGCCTTCTCGTTGAGCGAGACGGACTCTATGTCGACCAGCGCGCGGGTGAGCGCCACCGGATCAGCCAGGACCTCGGGGGTCAACGGGTTCTGCATGTGTGGCACGGTACCGTCAATTGCGGCGAGCGCGAGGAGTGAGCTGGGGAGACCCTTGCGCGAGCGCGAGGAGCGAGCTCGCCAGCCCGGCAGTCGCGAGCAGAGGCGGGCGCAGCCGCCAGAACGAGAGGTGCAACAGTGACGTCCGCAGCATCCGCCTGGGGCATCGGCCTGGCCACGGTCACTGCCGACGACCAGGTGCTCGACACCTGGTACCCGACCGGCAAGCTGGGACTGGGCGAGCTGCCGCTGGTCCCCGGTGAGGACCAGGCGGACGTGCTCGACCTGCCGCCCGGCGCGATCGGCGAGCGGGCGCTGCCCGGCCTGCGTACGGTCCAGGTGGTCACGGTGATCGGCTCGCTGGACGACCCGATCAAGGATGCCGCCGACGCGTACCTCCGGCTGCACCTGCTCTCCCACCGCCTGTTCCGGCCCAACGAGCTCAACCTGGACGGCATCTTCGGCAAGCTCGCCAACGTGGCCTGGACCTCGGCCGGGCCGTGCCCGCCGGAGCGGGTGGACGAGCTGCGCGTCATCGAGCGCGCCGCCGGCCGCCACCTGGCCGTGTACGGGGTGGACAAGTTCCCCCGGATGACCGACTACGTGGTCCCCGCCGGCGTGCGGATCGCCGACGCGGACCGGGTCCGGCTCGGCGCGCACCTGGCCGCCGGCACCACCGTGATGCACGAGGGCTTCTGCAACTTCAACGCCGGCACGCTGGGCACCTCGATGGTCGAGGGGCGGATCGTGCAGGGCGTGGTGGTCGGCGACGGCTCCGACATCGGCGCGGGCGCCTCGATCATGGGCACCCTCTCCGGCGGTGGCACCGAGAAGGTGCGCATCGGTGAGCGGAGCCTGGTCGGCGCGAACGCCGGCATCGGCATCTCGCTCGGCGACGACTGCGTGGTGGAGGCCGGCTGCTACGTCACCGGCGGCTCCAAGGTGACCCTGCCGGACGGCCGGGTGGTCAAGGCCCGCGAGCTCTCCGGCGTGGACGGGCTGCTCTTCTGGCGCAACTCGGTGACCGGCGCGCTGGAGGCGAAGCCGCGTACCGGCAGGGGCATCGAGCTGAACGCCGCGCTGCACGCCAACGACTGATCGCGGACCGGGCCGGGGCGAGCGGCCCCGGCCCGGTCCGCGGCCCCGGCCCGCGGCGGGGAGACCGCGGACCGGCCGCTTCCGGCAACTCCAGCTCGCCGCGGCCCGCCGCGCCGAGACCTGGAGCCGCCGCGACTCACCGCAGGCGGTACGCCTGGATGACCCGCCTGGTCACGGTGTTGCCGGCGCTGTCCCGGGCGGTGACCCGCAGCGGGACGTACCCGGGGCCGGCGGGGTGCCGCACCACGACCGCCCAGCCGGCGCCCTGCCGGTGCAGGTCGGCCTTCCGCCAGGTCTGCCCGCCGTCGTACGACACCTCGACGGTGAGCGCCCGAATCGTGGTGGCCGGCGCGCCGGCCTGCCGCTGCACCGTCACCGGGATGGTGAAGGTCCGGCCGGACGGTGCGCTGTTGTCGACGGCCAGCGGCGGCGCGAAGCGGACCGCCATGGCGGGCAGCCGCACCGGGTCGTCCCCGGGGACGTGCCGGGACTGGAACGTTCAGCTCGCCGTGACCTCGGTGCTCAGGTCGGTGAAGCCGGCCGCGTAGGCGGCCGGCGCGCCGATCTGCGGCACGCTGTGGTCCAGGGTGACCCCGCGCCGGCCGTCGAGCCAGATCCGGTCGGCGCCCCCCGCCACGTCGACCCGGGCACCGGACCGCCCGGAACTACATACCGGGCATGCAACAGGAAGTCGTCGACCCGACAGACCCCCGGCCGATCCGGGGCATGATCTGTCGATGGCCTCCATGAGGGAACGCATGCTCGCCGGCGAGCTCTACATCGCCGACGACCCGGAAATCATCGCCGATCTGGACCGGGCGGCCCGGCTCACCGAACGGTTCAACGCCAGCGCCGCCGACGACCCCGAGGGGCGACTCGCCGCACTGCGCGAACTGCTCGGCTCGGTGGGCGAGGGCACCTGGGTCCGCCCGCCTTTCCACTGCGACTACGGCTGGCAGACCCACATCGGACCGCGCAGCTTCGTCAACTTCAACGCGGTCTTCCTCGACGTCGCCCGGATCACCATCGGCGCCGATGTCCAGCTCGGACCGAACGTCCAGCTCCTCACCGCCACCCACCCGGTCGAACCTGCGGCGCGGCGGAACAAGTGGGAGGCGGCGAAGCCGATCACCATCGGCGACAACGCCTGGCTCGGCGGCGGAGTGATCGTGCTGGCCGGGGTCACCATCGGGGAGAACACGGTGGTCGGAGCCGGGGCCGTGGTGACAAAGGACCTGCCACCAGACGTCGTCGCGGTGGGTAACCCCGCCCGCCCAACCCGCTCCCTAGAACAGACCGCTTGACCTGCCGTCGCCTGGACCAACTTCTGTGGAGTTCAGCCGGGAACAGGCCGTGATGGCCCGGCTGCCGCGCCGGATCGTCCCGTCACCCCGGCAACGGGTCGGCCAGCCGGACCACCAGGTCGGCGTGCCCGGCGGTCCCCGCGACCCGCGCCGCGTTCGCCTCGTCGCTGCCCAGCGTCCAGGCACGCGCCTCCTCCGGGGTCTTCCCGAACGCCTCGTGCCGGGCGGTCAGCCGGCGCACCCGCAGCTCGGCGTCGAGATCCAGGAACCAGACCTCGTGCACCAGCGTCCGGACCTCCTCCCACGGATCGTCCCGCAGCAGGAGGTAGTTGCCCTCGGTCACCACCAGCCGCACCTCGGGCGGCACCTCGATGGCCCCCGCGACCGGCTCCTCCAGGTCCCGGCGGAACAGCGGCGCCCAGACCGAGGTCGGCTCCAGCCGGCGCAACCGGCGCAGCATGGAGACGAACCCGTTGGCGTCGAACGTGTCCGGTGCGCCCTTCCGCGCCGCCCGGCCCAGCCGGACCAGCTCCGACTGGGCCAGGTGGAAGCCGTCCATCGGCACCAGCCGGGCCACCGGCCCGACCTCGGCGACGATCCGCTCGGCCAGGGTCGACTTGCCCGCGCCGGGTGCGCCGGCGATGCCGAGCAGCTGCCGCGGCCCGGCGTCGGCGAGGGCACGCGCCCGGGCCACCAGGTCGTCGAGGGGGAGCACCCGCGCCGGCGGCATCAGCCGAGCACCGGCTCGCTGATGGTGAACCGGGCCTCGACCGCCGCCTGCACCGGCTGCGGTCGCGGGTCCAGCTCCAGCTCTGGCGGGGCGCCGGCGGCCCCGCCGCGGGGCGCGGCGGCCCGGGCCATCATCGGCGGGGCGGCGGACAGGCCGGTATCGGCCAGCTCCACCAGGGCGGTCACCCGGGCGCCCAGCGCCTCCGCGTACTCCCGGGCGCGGGCCAGCGCGTCCGCGATGGCGGCGTGCCGCGCCTCCCGGTACGCCGGGCTGTCCGGCCGCAGCGACCACCAGGGACCGGCCACCTCGACCTGGTCGTGGTCGGCCAGGCGGAGCATCAGCTCGCCGAGCGCGGTGAAGTCGTCGACGGTCACCGTGGTGCTGACGCTGCCGTGGTACGCCACCACCCGCTCGCCGGACCGCTTCGTCTCCGGCCAGACCCGGAGCTGGCCGGTCTCCCGCCGCGTCACGGCCGGCCCGGCCGTGTCCAGCAGCACCCGGACCGTGGCGGCCCGCTCGGCCAGCCGGGTCAACGTGGCCTCCCGGTCCCGGTCCCGGGCGGCCGCGGTCACCGTGAACCGGGCCAGCTCGGGCGCCACCTCCTGGTATGCCTCGCCACGTACCGCCACGACCGGTGCGTCCATGCCCTTCACCCTAGGCCCTGGCCGATCACGGTGGCGGTCACCCGCTCCGGGCCGGATCGACCGTCTGCGGCAGCTGTCCGGTGTACGTGACCGCGCCGGCCGTCAACCGGCAGCCGGTGAGGTGGCCGCCGGCCGCCCCCAGCTGGCGCAGGTAGGCCAGCTCCCCAGCGTGGTCGGTACCGGCCGGGAACTCCCGCTGGTGGGCGGCGAAGGTCCGTTGCACCAGCGCCGCGCGGGCGGTCCGGCCCTCCGCCAGCCGTGCGGTGAGCGTGGCGGCGTCGCCGGCCCGCAGTGCGTCGGCCAGCTCGTCGAGCATCGCCCGGGCGTCGGCCAGGCCGGCGAGCACCCGCCCCCGGTTGCCGAGCAGCATGTTGGCGGTTCGCTGCGGCGGGCCGCCGGCCACCCGGGTGCCGTCGGTGAAGCTTCCGGCGGCGAGGGACAGCACGGCGTCGCGCAGCTCGGACCGCTGCACCGCCCCGGCCAGTGCACCGGCCAGCAGGTGCGGCACGTGGGAGCTGAGGGCGGCCACCGCGTCGTGCTCCGGCGCGGACATCGGCACCACCCGCACGCGGAACACCTCGATGAGCAGCGCCGCGAGCCGGCGGAACGCGGCCAGCCCGGCCGGCCCCGGGCAGAGCACCCAGGCAGCCCCGACGAGCAGCCCGGGATCGGCCGCGGCCGACCCGGCCCGGTCCGCGCCGGCCATCGGGTGGCCGGGGACGAAGCGGTGACCGAGACCTTGGGCGGAGGCGGCGGCAGCCACCTCGGCCTTCGTGCTGCCGACATCGGTGAGCACGCAGTGCTCCCCGGTGGCGGCGCCGACCCGGGCGAGCATGCCCGGCAGGGTGGGCAGCGGACCGCAGAGGAACACCACGTCCCGACCGGCCACCGCCTCCTGGACGGCGTCCGGGCAGGGGACACCCCACCCGCGCACGTGTCCCCGGGTGGTCGGGTCCGGATCCCAACCGGTCACGTCGAGCCCGCCGTCCCGCAGCCGCAGCAGCAGCGAGCCGCCGATCAGCCCGGTGCCGACCACCGCGACGCGGACACCCGGCCCCGCGGGGCCGACGGTGGCCGGGCCGTCCCGCCCGGTCCCGCCGTCGGTCACCGCCGCCACCCGAGGATCAGTCGCGCAGCCGGTCGGCGACCGCGGCCACGTGCTCGTCGGACTCGGTCAGTGCCACCCGGACGTGCCGGGCGCCGGCCGGGCCGTAGAAGACGCCGGCGGCGACCAGGATGCCCCGCCGGGCCAGCCAGTCGACGGTGTCCCAGCAGTCCTCGTCCCGGGTCATCCACAGGTAGAGCCCGGCCTCGGAGTGCTCGACGGTGAAGCCGGCGCCGGTGAACGCGGCGTACAGCCGCTCGCGCCGGGCCCGGTACCGCTCCCGCTGCTCGTCGGCGTGTGCCTGGTCACCCAGCGCGGCCACCATGGCGGCCTGCACCGGGGCGGGCACGATCATACCGGCGTGCTTGCGGATCTTGAGCAGCTCGGCCACCAGCGCCGGGTCGCCCGCGACGAATCCGGCCCGGTAGCCGGCCAGGTTGGAGCGCTTGGAGAGCGAGTGCACGGCCAGCACGCCCTCGTACGACCCGCCGCACACCTCGGGCGAGAGGATCGAGACCGGCTCGGCGTCCCAGCCCAGCGGCAGGTAGCACTCGTCGCTGGCGACCACCGCGCCGCGCTCCCGGGCCCAGTCGACCACCTTGCGCAGGTGGGCGGCCGGCAGTACCCGGCCGGTCGGGTTGCCGGGCGAGTTGACCCAGACCAGCCGCACCCGTGGGTTCGGCCCGAGCGCGGTCAGCGAGTCCGTGCGCACCGTGGTGGCACCGACCAGCCGGGCCCCGTCCTCGTAGGTGGGGTAGGCGATGGACGGCACCACGACCACGTCACCGGGGCCGACGCCGAGCAGCGTGGGCAACCAGGCCACCAACTCCTTGGAGCCGATGGTCGGCAGCACGCCGAGCCCGTCGACGCCCGCGCCGCAGGCCCGGGCCACCCAGGCCGCGATGGCGTCCCGCAGCGCCGGGGTGCCCGCGGTCAGCGGATAGCCCGGGGCGTTCGACGCCTCGGCCAGTGCCTGCCGGATCACCGGGGGAACCGGGTCGACCGGCGTGCCCATCGAGAGGTTGATGAGACCACCCGGGTGCGCCGCGGCCGTCGCGGCCGCGGCGTCCAGGGTGTCCCAGGTGAAATCGGGCAGCCGCGACGAGACCGGCGCGGGCCGGCTCAGTGGCCCTCTCCGCGCGGCGGCTGGGCGGCTACGAACGACGCGTCCTTCTCCACCTTGCCGATCTTGGAGGCGCCACCGGGCGAGCCGAGATCCTCGAAGAACTCGTAGTTCGCCCCGGTGTAGTCCTTCCACTGCTCCGGGACGTCGTCCTCGTAGAAGATCGCCTCCACCGGGCAGACCGGCTCACAGGCACCGCAGTCGACGCACTCGTCGGGGTGGATGTAGAGCATCCGGTTGCCCTCGTAGATGCAGTCGACCGGGCACTCCTCGATACATGCCTTGTCGAGCACGTCCACGCAGGGCTCGGCGATGATGTAGGTCACCGGTCTTCTCCTCCGCAAGACTCGTCGCGATCACCGCGACCGGTAAGAGCCTAGTATCTCGGCGGGGAGGAGGTCGATCGTGCTCCGACAGCAGGACGTAGGACACCGGATCGTGGTCCGCCGGATTGTGGGGATTCGCGAAGGCCGGCCGCTGTTCACCGACGCCCTCGGGGAGCTTGTCGAGCTGAGCGAGAGCCACATCACCCTCGCCACCGACAGGGGTCGGCTCCGGGTCCCGATAGGGGAGGTCCACCGGGCCAGGCGGGTGCCGGCGGCGCGCCGGCCGACCGCCGCCGCGGTGGTCGCCCTCGAACTCGCCGCCGACGAGGCGTGGCCCGCGCCGGTACGCGGGCGGCTCGGCGACTGGCTGCTGCGCGCCGCGGAGGGCTGGACCGGCCGGGCCAACTCGGCGCTTCCGGTCGGCGACCCGGACCGCCCGCTGCCCGCCGCGCTGGACGCGGTGGAGCGCTGGTACGCCGACCACGGCCAGCCGGCCCTGGTGAACACCCCGCTGCCGCTCGCCGCGCCGATCGGCGCGGAACTGGACGCGCGAGGCTGGACCGCCCGGCCGCCGGTGCTGGTGCAGACCGCGGCGCTCGCCGCGCTGACCGCAGCCGCCCCGGCCGGGCGGGCCGACCTGCCGCCGGTCGAGCTGGCCGGCGCCCCGTCGGACGCCTGGCTGGCCACCGCCGAGGCCCGCAAGGGCGGCCTGCCGGAGGTGGCCCGGCACGTGCTCACCGCCGTGGACAGGATCCGCTTCGCCCACCTGTACGCGGACGGCCGGCTGCTCGCCGCCGGCCGCGGCACGGTGACCGGAGACGGCCGCTGGCTGGGCCTGACCTCGATCGAGGTGGTGCCCGAGGCGCGCCGGCAGGGGCTCGCCGGCCGGGTGGTCCGCGCGCTGGTCGAGTGGGGCCGCGCGGAGGGCGCGACGCACGCCTTCCTTCAGGCCGAGCAGCGCAACACCCCGGCCGTGACCCTCTACCGGAGCCTCGGCTTCACCACCCACCACACCTACCTCACCCGGGTCGCCCCGGGCTGACCGTCAGCGGCGGACCACCTTGCGCGGTTTCGCGGCCTTCCGCTCGGCGTACCGCTTGAGCTGCTGCGAGCGGTAGTCGCGGCCGAGCGTGGTGAGGATCAGGAAGCCCACCAGCACCCCGGCCGCGGTGGCGGCCAGGTAGAGCCAGATCTGGGCGAAGAAGAGGCCCGCGCCGCCCCCGAACGGGTTCTCCCCGACCAGCAGCGGAGCGACGAACACGGTCAGCGCCAGCGCCACCGCCACCGCCGCACCCAGGTCGGCGGCCCATCGGCCCACCGGCCGGTCACGGCCCCAGCGGAACGCCATCACGGCGAGGATCAGCCCGATCGCCGCGAACATCAGCCAGGAGATCCGGTCCGCGGCGGCGTCGTCGTCCGGGAACCCGAATCGAATGACCAGCCGTGCCACCACGTTGACCAAGAACAGCGCCGCCGCCAGCACGCCGATCGCGCGCCACCGCTCCCTCATCGCACGCCTCCCGTGGTACGCCCACCCCTGCGGCAGGCTCCTGGCAGGAATGTCTATCACCGCGACCTGTGTGCCGTCTGTACCCTCAGGGCCCGGGCGGCGGCACCACGAGCTGCCGGAAGCCGAGCACCGCGAAGGTGACCGCGCCGGCCACCACCAGGCCGAGGCCCAGCACGTTGTCGCCGGTGAGCGCGAGATCCCCCTCGGTGGTCCGGAAGCCACCCGCGACGATCACCAGGAACCAGGGCAGGGCGGCCAGGGCCGCCGCCCACCGGGTCCCCACGGCGGCGTGCGCGAACCAGCCCACCAGGACCGTCAGCGCGACCACCCCGGCGATACCACCCACCGTGGCCGAGATGCCGACCACCGTCTTCGACAGCCCGTCCGGCCGGCCCTTGACCAGCTCCCAGGATCCGGTTGCGAAGATCAACTCAAGCACCGCGGCGAGCACCCCGGCCCAGACCACCACCACGCCACCGGCGATCCGCAGGGCGACGTCGAGCGCCCGCGACGGCCCTTCGGGCGGCGCGGCGGGCTGCTGCTCGGGGGCGACCGACATCGGTACGGCCGGCAGCGTCACCGGAGACCGGCCGCCGCGACCGGGGACCGGTCCGACCCGTCCAGCGCCAACCCGGCGAAGAGGTCGTCCTCCCAGCCGTACGGACCGCCGCCCGGGCCCTGCTCGCCAACCGCGAGGGTGAAGTACTCCACGCCCATGAACTCCGCGCCGAAGTTGCCGGCGATCGAGTAGAGCCAGGAGGTGGCCGGGATCTGGGTGGCGTGCGCCCGCATCGCCGCCTCCTTGGCGGCGTGCTGCTCGGTGGCGTCGATCCGCGCGGCGATCTCCGGGTCGGGGGTGCCGAAGGGCAGCTCGTCCACGCTGTCGATACCGGCGAAGGGGTTGTCCGAGGACTCCACGAAATGGTTCAGCCCGGCCTCCAGCACGCTACGCGGCATCGCCGTCCAGTAGACCTTGGCCGGGGCGATCCCCCCGGCGTCGGCCAGCTCCACGGCGCGCATCGCCACCCGGTGCGCCTGGATGTGGTCGGGGTGGCCGTAGAAGCCGTTCGGGTCGTACGTGACCAGCACCTGCGGACGGATCTCCCGGATGATCTCCACCAGGTGGCCGGCGGCCTCGTCGAGGTCGGCCTGCCAGAAGGCCCGGGGGTGCTCGTTGGTGGCGAGACCCATCATGCCGGAGTCGCGGTAGCGGCCGGCGCCGCCGAGGAAGCGGTGGTCGGTGACGCCGAGCGCGGCGCAGGCGGCGGCCAGCTCGCCGATCCGGTAACCGCCGAGCTGGTCCGCCTCGGCCGCCGCGAGCTGGGCCAGCTCCGGTACGTGGATCTCGCCCTCCTCCCCGAGCGTGCAGGTCACCAGGGTGACGTGGGCGCCGGACGCGGCGTAGTGGGCCATCGTCGAGCCGGTGCCGATGGACTCGTCGTCGGGGTGCGCGTGGACCAGCAGGAGGCGTCGATCGGGCAGCGTCGTCACGACCGTCACTCTATCCGGCGGTCCTGTCCCACCAAGGGTTACGCGTCCACGCAGGTCGGCCACATCACCCCGGGCGCGCGCCTACGATCCGAGACGTGGACTTTCCCGAGCTGGCCGCCCGCACCCGTCGGTTCAGCCACGGGGCGCCGCGCGCCGTCTCCGTCCCGGACGACGGCTCTCGGGTGATCTTCCTGCGCTCGTCGGGACCGGAGGACCCCGCCGACGCGCTCTGGCTGCTCGACGTCGGCTCCGGCGAGGAGCGGCTGGTCGCCGACCCGGCGGTGCTGCTCGGCTCGGACGGCGATCCGACCGCGCTCTCACCGGGTGAGCGGGCGCTGCGCGAGCGGCTACGGCTGGCCTCCGCCGGCATCGGCTCGTACGCCCTGGACGCGGCCGGCCGGGTGGCCGCGTTCGCCCTGGCAGGCCGGTTGTTCCGGGCCGACCTGGTGCACGGCGACGTGATCGAGGTGGCCGCGGTGGGGCCGGTGCTCGACCCGCGCCCCGACCCGACCGGGGAGCGGCTGGCGTACGTCACCGACGCCGCCGAGGGGGTCCGCCGGGGCCAGCTGCGGGTGGTGGAGCCGGACGGCACGGACAACCTCCTCGCCGGTGAGGACAACGGCGTGACGTGGGGGCTCGCCGAGCACATCGCGGCGGAGGAGTTCCACCGGTACCGAGGCTACTGGTGGGCGCCGGACGGCCGCGCCGTGCTGGCCGCCCGGGTGGACGAGTCGCGGCTGGTCCGGTGGCACCTGCACGACCCGGCGGACCCGGAGAGCCCGCCGACGACCGTGGCGTACCCCCGGGCGGGTGGGCCGAACGCGCAGGTCAGCCTCCATCTGCTGGATCTGGACGGCGGCTGGGTCGACGTGCACTGGGACCGGGAGACCTACCCGTACCTGACCTCGGTCGACTGGGCGGACGGCGGACCGCTGATCACGGTGCTGCGCCGGTCGCAGCAGCACGGGCTGGTGCTCGCCGTGGACCCGCGCACCGGGGAGACCCAGGTGCACGCCGAGCTGGCCGACCCGCGCTGGGTCGAGCCGATCCCCGGCACCCCGGCGCACCTGCCCGACGGACGGGTGCTGGTCGGCGGCGAACTGGCCCACGACGGTTACGACGCCCGCTGCCTGTTCGCCGACGGCACCCTGCTCACCCCACCCTCGCTCTACGTGCGCCGGGTGGTGGGACGGCTGCCGGCCGGCGGCGCCCCGGCGGACCTGTTGGTGGAGGCGAGCGAGGGGGAGCCGAGCCAGCGGCACCTCTACCGGGTCCGGACGGTGATCGGCGGCGGGGTGGACGCCCGGCGGATGGGCAGCGACCCCGGCTGGCACACAGCCGCGATCGGTGGCGCGACGCTGGTGGTCGGGACGGCCTCGCTGGAGCACGTGGGCACCCGCTGGCGGGTGTGGCACGGCGACCGCGAGGTGGGCGAGCTGCGCTCGCTGGCCGCGCACCCGCCGTACGCGCCGCGGCCGCTGCTGGTCCGGGTGACCGACCGGCGGCTGCCGAGCGCGGTGCTCTACCCGGCCGAGCACGTGAAGGGCACGAAGCTGCCGGTGCTGCTGGACGTCTACGGCGGGCCCGGGCACCAGGAGGTGGTCGCCGCACGGGCCGCCTGGCTGGAGCGGCAGTGGTGGGCGGACCGGGGCTTCGCGGTGGTGACCGTCGACAACCGGGGCACCCCGGGCATCGCCCCGTCGTTCGAGAAGGCGATCCACCGGCGGGTGGCCGACGTGATCCTCACCGACCAGGTGGACGCGTTGACTGCGCTCGCCGGCAAGCACCCTGACCTGGACCTGGAGCGGGTCGCGGTGCGCGGCTGGTCGTTCGGCGGCTGGCTGGCCGGGCTGGCGGTGCTGCGCCACCCGGAGCTGTTCCGCTGCGCGATCGTCGGCGCCCCGGTCACCGACTGGACCCTGTACGACACCGCGTACAGCGAGCGCTATCTGGGGATGCCGGACGACGGGATGGACATCTACGCCCACCACTCGCTGGTGGAGCTGGCCGCCGAGCCGGTCGGCGACCCGGCCCAGGCCCGGCCGATGCTGCTGGTGCACGGCCTGGTCGACGACAACGTGGTGGCCGCGCACACGCTGCGGCTGTCGGCGGCGCTGCTGGCCGCCGGGCGGCCGCACGCGGTGCTGCCGCTGACCGGGGCCAGTCACATGGCCGCCGGCGGGGTCGCCGAGCGCCTCCTCCGGCTGGAGCTGGACTTCCTACGCCGGCACCTGTGAGGCGGGGCCCGCTTGACGGCTGGCGTAGTAAGGAGCCCCTCCTTAACGCCTGGCGTCAAGAAGGGGCCCCTGCTGTCAAGCGGTTACTGCTTGGCGTACGCGTTCACGAAGGACACGTTGCCGAAGATGCTCTCGATGAAGAGGCCACCGGCCTTGGAGCCGTAGAGGTTGAAGGACACGTCCACATAGAGCGGCACCGCCGGGGCGACCTCCTCCATGATCTTCTTGTCCAACTTGGCCCACTCGGGCGCCTGGGCGGCCGGGTCCATGGCCAGCACCCGGTCGAACTCGGCGTTGATCGCGTCGTTGTTCACGTACGACGTGTTGCTGTTGCCCGCGGGCTTGATGTTGCGCCCGTCGAAGAGCACCGGCAGGACCGCCGCGCCGCTGGGCCAGTCAGCCGCCCACGAGTCGAGGTAGATGTCCCACGCGTTGTCCTTCTTCTTGACGTCGTCCAGGTAGGAGTCCGCGGGGGTCGTCTTTACCGTGATCTTGAAGCCGGCCTTCTCCAGGTTGTTCTTCAGCTGGGTGCCGAGCCGCTGGTTCAGGTCGTCGTCCCGCACGGCGAGCACCAGCGGGACCTCCTTGCCGCCGAGCAGCTCCTTGGCCTTGTCCGGGTTGCCGTTCGGGCCAGCCGGATAGACGTCGGACTTCTCGTAGCCGAGGGTGGCCGGCGGCAGCAGCGTGGTCAGCGGCGACGCGACGGCCTCGCCGCCGAGCGCCTTGATCAGGCCGTCCCGGTCGATCGCGTAGTTGAGCGCCTGGCGCACCTTGAGGTCGGTGACCCGCTGGGTGTTGATGGTGAGCCGGTTGCCGCTCGGCGTGGGGGCGAGCAGCGAACGGCTCTTCAGCGCGGCGTCACCGAGCACGCGCGAGATCAGCGAGGCGGGCACCGTGTTGAAGGCGACCGCGCTCTGGTCCGGGCCGTTGTCGGCGATCATCCGGTTGGCCTGCGCGTCCGGAGTGGTGCCGAACGACCAGACGAACTTGTCCGGGTACTGGTGGCGCACCGGGTCGGTCTTCGGGTCCCACTGGTCGTTGCGCTCCAGCACCACCTCGACGCCCGGCGTCAGCTTGGTGATCTTGTACGGGCCGGAGGAGAACGGCTGGTTGTCCACGTTGACGCCGGTGTCCTTGTCCGACGGCAGGGGCGCGGTGGCCGGCAGCGACGCGGCGAAGGGCAGGTCGCAATGCGCCTTCTTGAACTCGAACCGCAGGGTCTTGCCGTCCGGCGTGGTCAGCCCGGGGGGCAGGGAGCCCTTGTTGGCCTGGAAGTCCCAGACGGTGTCGTACTGCGGGCTGTCGGCCAGCCACTCCTGGATGTAGGTCGGGCCGCCGGTGAGGTCGGGGTTGAACGAGCGGGCGATGCCGTACGCGATCTCCTTGCTGGTGATCGGCCGACCGTCCTCGAACTTCAACCCGTCCTTGATCTTGAATTCCCAGACCTTGCAGTCGTTGTTGACGTTCGTGCCCGGGGTCTCGGCAAGGTCACCGACGAGGGTCAGGTGGCCCTTGCCGTCGTCCTTCCACGTGGTCAGGTAACGGGCGTAGAGCGGGGCGGCCATCAGCCCGGCAAAGGAGTAGACCCGCTGCGGGTCCATGTGCGAGATCTGCGTTTCACGCAGGATGGTGAAGGTGCCACCCTTGGTCGCCCCCGGCACCTCGGCCGCCGGGCCGAGCGAGTCCTTAGGGTCGGTCGCGATGACCCCGGTGGTCTGCCGCTCGTTGTCCACATCCGTCTTGGTGCCCGTGTTCTTGCTGCACGCGCCCAGCGCCAACGCCAAGGCGACGGCACTGCCCGCGGCAGCGACCACTCTGGCTCTCATGATTCCGTTCCTTCCGATCTTCCAATATGAAGGAAAGCTTCGCCTAGTAGCCCACGAAGGTAAATTTCAATCGAATAACGGGCCGACAACAATCCCCCGATCACCCGAGCCGGACGCGGGGATCGATCGCCGCGTAGAGCAGGTCCACCACGATGTTCGCCAGCACGATGAAGAACGCGGAGATCAACACCGTGGCCATGATGGTCGGCAGGTCACCGAGCCGGACCGCATCCACCGCCGTCCGCCCCAGACCCCGGATGCCGAACGTGGTCTCGGTGATGACCGTGCCACCCAACGCCGAGCCGAGATCCAGCCCGGCGATCGTCACCATCGGGGTGATCGCCGCGCGCAGCGCATGCCGGCCGTACACCTTCCCCTTGGCCAGCCCCTTCGCCCGGGCGGTGCGGACGAAGTCCTCCGAGAGCGTCTCCAGCATCTGCGCCCGGGACAGCCGGGTGTAGATGGCGGAGAAGAGGAAGGCCAACGACCACCAGGCCAGCACGAGGCCGCTGGCCCACTTGAGCGGATCCTCGAATATCGAGGTGTAACCCGGCGTCGGCAGGATGTGCAGGGTGTAGACGAAGACGAGCTGGAGCACCGCGCCCACGAAGTAGAGCTGCAGCGAGGCGCCGGTGAGGGAGAAGCCGACCGACAGCCGATCCAGCACGGTGCCCTTACGTAACGCGGAGACCATGCCGAGGCCGATACCGAGGAGGAGCCAGATGACCGCCGCCGGGATGACGATACTCAGGGTCACCGGCAGCACGCGGGCGAACGTATCGCTGACCGCCTCGCTGTTGACGTACGAGTAGCCCAGGCACGGCGCGTCGCACTGCCCGCCCTGCGCACTGCCCAGGTCCCGGCCGACGAAGATGCCCTTCATGTAGTTGACGTACTGCTCGGGCTTGGGGTCGTTGAGGCCCAGCTCGTCGCGGACCCGCTCCAGCCGCTCGGTGTTGCAGTTCTTCGGGCACATCCCGGTGACCGGGTCGGCCGGGAGCGCGAAGAACATCAGGAACGCGACGATGCTGACCGCGGTCAGGGTCAGCACCGCGGTGAGGATGCGCTTGATCAGGAATCGCACCATGTCACACCTCTAGCGGGACGACTTCGGGTCGAGCGCGTCACGCAGCGCGTCACCGAACAGGTTGAAGGCGAAGACGAGGACGAAGATCGCGACGCCGGGGAAGAAGAGGTACGCGGGATCGGTCTGCATGAAGTCGATGCTCTTGAAGATCATGGCGCCGAAGTCGGGGGTCGGGTCGACCATGCCGACGCCAAGGAACGAGAGGGCGGCCTCGCTGGTGATGTACGCCGGCAGCGCCAGCGAGAAGGAGACCAGGATCGGGGCCCAGATGTTCGGCAGCAGTTGCCGGAACGCCATGTGCAGCAGCCCCGCACCGCTGGCCCGGGCCGCCTCGACGAACTCCCGCTCGCGCAGCGAGATCACCTGGCCGCGTACCAACCGGGCGGTCGCCGTCCAACCGAAGGCCGCGAAGATGCCGATGATCACGGTCATCTTGAACCAGTCCGGCGGATTGTCCCGCGGGCCGTAGAACCGCAGTGCCGCGGTCGGCACCACCGCCAGCGCGAAGATCAGGTACGGCAGGGCCAGCGTGAAGTCGATGATCCACCCGATCACCGCGTCCACCCAGCCGCCCAGGTAGCCGGCGACGACGCCCAGCACGACGCCGGTGCCCGCGGTGATGATCGCGGCGACGAAGGCGATGAGGAGCGAGGTACGGATCCCGTAGACCAGCCGCATGAAGATGTCCCGGCCCAGTTGCGGCTCCAGGCCGAACCAGTGCTCGCCGGAGATCCCGCCGGCATAACCGAGCGGCATGCCCGCCCCGTCGAGCTGGTCCTGGAACTGCTGGTACGGCCCGACCCCGTACAGCCGCTCGATGAGGGGTGCGGCAAGCGCGATGACGAGGAAGAGCACCACCGTCACGCCGCTGATCATCGCGGTACGGTCGCGCCGCAGCCGGGTCCAGGCGAGCTGCCCGGGCGAACGGCCGACGAACTCCTTCGCCGCCGCCTCCCGCACCGCGTCGCCGGGTGCCTGGGGCCCCGCCTCGGCCAGCGCCGCCTCGTCCATTGGTGACAGGCTCATCGCGTCCCCCCAGCACTGTCCTGGCCGTCGGGCCCCGGGAAGTGGCAGGCGACCGCCTGCACCCCGCCGTCCCGCGGCACCAGCGTCGGCTCATCGGTGGCGCAGCGCTCCTGCGCCTTCCAGCAACGGGTACGGAACCGGCAACCCGACGGCGGGTTGAGCGGAGTCGGGACGTCACCCACCAGCCGGATCCGCCCCGAGGGGTCGGTCTGCGTCACGTCGGGCACCGCGGAGAGCAGCGCCCGGGTGTACGGGTGCTGCGGGCGGTGGTAGATGTCGTCGCGGTCGCCGACTTCGACGATCTTGCCGAGGTACATGACGGCGACGCGGTGGCAGAAGTGCCGGATCACCGCCAGGTCGTGGGCGATGAACACGAACGCCAGGTCCAGGTCGCGTTGCAGCTCGCGCAGCAGGTTGATGACCTGGGCCTGGATGGAGACGTCCAACGCGGAGACCGGTTCGTCGGCGACGATGAGCTTGGGGCGCAGGGCCAGGGCACGGGCGATGCCGATGCGCTGGCGTTGCCCGCCGGAGAACTCGTGCGGGTAGCGGTTGTAGTGTTCCGGGTTCAACCCGACCAGTTCCAGGAGTTCCTGGACGCGTTTCTTGATGCCGCCCGGCGGGTCGATCCGGTTGACCTGCAACGGCATCGCGACGATCCGGCCGACGGTGTGGCGGGGGTTCAGCGACGCGTACGGGTCCTGGAAGATGATCTGCAGGTCCTGACGCAACGGCCGCAGCTGACGCCGCCGCAGATGGGTGATGTCCCGCCCGGCGAACTCGACCGACCCGGACGTCGGCTCCAGCAGGCGTACCAGCATCCGCCCCGTGGTGGTCTTCCCGCACCCGGACTCCCCGACCAGGCCGAGGGTCTCCCCCGGCCGCACGTCGAAGTCCAGCCCGTCGACCGCGCGGACCGCCCCGCTCGCACGGAACCCGTCCCGGACCGGAAAATGCTTGGTCAGGCCCCGCACCTTCAAGAGTGGTTCGGTCATCGGGCGACTCCCACCTGGGCGATGTCCTGCTGGTAGAGCCGGGTGCGCTCCTCGGCCGGCAGGTGACAGGCGACCAGGTGGCCGGCCTCCCCCGCCGCGCGCAGCTCCGGCACGACGGCGCGGGAGCGGTCGCCGTTGCGGCCCGCGTAGCGGCAGCGCGGGTGGAACGCGCACCCCGACGGCAGGTTGATCAGCGAGGGTGGGTTGCCGTTGATCGGCACCAGGTCCGCGTCCGCGTCGCCGTGCAACGACGGCACGCTCGAGAGCAACCCCCACGTGTACGGATGCTGCGGCCGCCGCAACACCTGCGCCACGCTCCCCCGCTCGACCGCCCGACCCCCGTACATCACCAGCACGTCGTCGGCCACCTGCGACACCACGCCCAGGTCATGCGTGATCAGGATGATCGCCGAGCGGAACTCCTGCTGCAGGTCGGCGAGGAGGTCCAGGATCTGCGCCTGCACCGTCACATCCAACGCCGTGGTTGGCTCATCGGCGATCACCAGATCCGGATCGTTCACCAACGCCATCGCGATCATCGCCCGCTGCCGCATGCCGCCGGAGAACTCGTGCGGATACTGGTCGTACCGCTTCCCCGGCTGCGGGATGCCGACCCGCCCCAGCATGTCCACGGCCCGGTTGCGGGCCTCACGCTTGCCGGCCTTCGGGTGGTGCACCCGGTACGCCTCCGCGATCTGCTTGCCCACCGTGTAGTACGGATGCAGCGCCGACAGCGGATCCTGGAAGATCATCGCCATGTCCCGGCCGCGCAGCCGCCGTACCTCCTCCTCCGGCAGCCCGACCAGCTGACGGCCGCCGACGGAGATCTCCCCGCTGATCGTCGTGCGCTTGGCGTTGTGCAAACCGAGGATGGCCAGCGAGGTGACGCTCTTGCCCGACCCGGACTCCCCCACGATGCCGAGGGTGCGACCCCGCTCGACCGCGAACGACACCCCGTCCACCGCCCGGACCACACCGTCCTCGGTGTCGAACCGCACCCGCAGGTCCCTGACCTGCAGATACGGGTCCGCGCCGGAGCGCTGCTCCGGCACCTCGGGGCGGTCCGGTTCCCCGGACGGCACCGACTCCGACCTGCCCATGACCGCCTCCCCCTCGGTGACGAAGAGAACCTACAGGAAACCTCTGGAGGCGAAAATAAGCTACAAAGGCGGAAGCTGTCAGCGGCCTCAGCGTAACGACTGGGTTTCCGGACTGAACAGTCCTCACCTGCGCGTCGCCAGGTCACGGCGCGGGTGCCGACGCCGTCGTCGCCGACCGGAGGATCTCGTCCGCTGACGGATGTCGGTCGGCTCGCCTAGGGTCGGGCGCATGACCGAGTTCGACGCGGCCGCCGCCGCCGTCCAGGCCGCCCTCGACGCGGGAGCCCGGTACGCGGACGCCCGGGTGATGCACCGCCGCTACGAGTCGATGTCGGCGCGCAACGGCGACATCGAGGAGCTGACCCAGGACGAGAGCATCGGGCTCGGCATCCGGGCACTGGTCGGATCCAGTTGGGGCTTCCACGCCGTACCCGAGTTGTCGGACACCGCGGCCCGCGAGGCCGGCCGGCGCGCCGCGGCGACCGCCACCGCGAGCGCACGAGTCCCCGGCCCGCCGGTCGACCTGGTCCCGGTCGAGGCCACGGTGGCGAGCTGGGCCTCCGAATGCGCGGTGGACCCGCTCGGTGTCCCGCTCTCCGACAAGGGTGATCTGCTCGTCCGCGCCACGGAGACGATGCGGGCGCACGGCGCCGACCTGGCCGAGGGGCTCTATCAGGTCTGGGACACCGCCAAGTGGTTCGTCTCCAGCGAGGGCCACCGGATCGACCAGCGGATCCGGGAGTGCGGCGGGGGCATCTCCGCCACCTCGATCGGCGACGGCGAGACCCAGCGCCGGAGCTGGCCGAGCTACCGCGGGCAGTACGGCACCACCGGCTGGGAGCTGGTCAACTCGCTCGACCTGGCCGGGCACGCCGCCCGGATCGCCGAGGAGTCCCGGGAACTGCTCACCGCCCCGGAGTGTCCGGCCGGCGAGACCGACCTGATCCTCGGCGGCGAGCAGCTCGCCCTGCAGATCCACGAGTCGGTGGGGCACGCCATCGAACTGGACCGGATCCTCGGCTGGGAGGCCGCCTTCGCCGGCACGTCCTGGCTGGACCTGGCCCGGCTCGGCTCGCTGCGCTACGGCTCCGAGCTGATGAACATCACCATCGACCCGACCATCCCCGGCGCACTGGGCAGCTTCGGCTTCGACGACGAGGGTTCCCCCGCGGTACGGCGGGACGCGGTCCGCGCCGGCCGCTGGGTGGGGGTGCTCGCCGGCCGCGACTCGGCCGCCGTCGCCGGTCTCCGTTACGGCGGCAGCGTCAGGGCGGACGGCTGGGCCCGGCTGCCGATGGTGCGGATGACGAACGTGGGCCTGGAACCGGGCCCGCACACGCTCGACGAGATCGTCGACGCCACCGACGACGGGGTGCTGATGGACATCAACCGTTCCTGGTCGATCGACGACAAACGGCTCAACTTCCAGTTCGGCTGCGAGATCGGCTGGGAGGTGAAGAAGGGCCGGCGGGGCCGGATGCTACGCAACCCGACGTACACCGGGATCGGTCCGGTCTTCTGGCGCTCGATGGACATGCTCTCCTCCGAGATCGTCCCGTGGGGCACGCCGAACTGCGGCAAGGGGCAGCCCGGGCAGGTCGGGCACACCGGCCACCCGGCCGCCCCGGCCCGCTTCCGCAACGTCCGGGTGGGGGTGCGGGCATGAGCGCCGAACTGGACCTCGCCGGCCGGGTGGTCGAGCTGGTCCGCCGGATCGCCGGGCCGGACGCGCAGGCCGAGGTGGTAGTGACCCGGTCCGACCTGGCGCTGACCCGGTTCGCCAACTCGTTCATCCACCAGAACGTCGCCGAGTCGGGCACCACGGTCCGGCTGCGGCTGCACGCCGACGGGCGTACCGCGGCCGGCAGCGGCAGCCTGGTCGACCCGGACGGGCTGGCCGCGCTGGTCGAGCGGACCCTGACCGCGGCCCGGCTCGGCCCGCCCGACCCGGCGTGGCCGGGGCTCGCCCCACCCGTGCCGGTCCCGTCGGCCACGGTCTTCGACGAGGCCACCGCGCACGCCTCGCCGGACGAGCGGGCCACCCGGGTACGCGCCTTCGTGGACGCGGTCGGCGGGCTGGAGGCGGCCGGCTACTGCCGGACGGCGTACCGGTCGGGGGCGTTCGCCAACTCGGCCGGGCACTCGGCGGTGGGGCGGACCGCGGAGGCGGCGATGGACGGCATCGCCCGTACCGGCGGCGCCGACGGGGTGGCCCGGCGCTGCGCCGACCGGCTAGCCGACGTGGACGGTGCGGCGCTCGGCGCCCGGGCCGCGGCGAAGGCGCGGGCGGCGGCCGACCCGGTGGAGCTGGCGCCGGGCCGGTACGACGTGGTGTTCGAACCGGCCGCCGTCGCCGACCTGTTGCAGAACCTGGCCTGGTTCGGCTTCAACGGCAAGCGGTACGTCGAGCGGCAGTCCTTCGCCGAGCCGGGCGCGGCCCAGTTCGACCCCGCGGTGACCCTGCTGGACGATCCGCTGCACGGCTCCGGGCTGCCGTACGATCTGGAGGGTACGCCCCGCCGGGCGTTGCCCCTGGTGGAGGCGGGCACCACCCGGGCGGTGGCGCATGACCGGCGCAGCGGCGCCGAGGCGGGCACCGGGTCCACCGGGCACGGGATGGTCGGCGGGTCGACCTTCGGCCCGATCCCCCGCAACCTCCGCCTGCTGCCGGCCGGCGGCGGGCCCGACGTGCTTGCCGGGCAGGTGAGCAACGGGGTCACCGGGGCGGTCGCCGACCCGGACACCGCCGCGCTGGTCGCCGGGGTGGCGCGGGGCCTGCTCGTCACCGACTTCTGGTACACCCGGGTGCTCGATCCGAAGCGCCTGGTCATCACCGGCCTGACCCGCAACGGGGTCTGGTTGGTCGAGGACGGGGTGCCGACCCGGGCGGTCCGCGACCTCCGGTTCACCGAGTCCTACCCCCGGGCCCTGGGCCCGGGCCGGGTGCTCGGCCTGGGCCGGACACCGGTGCGCCAGCCCGACCGGGTCGACGGCGCGTGGTGGGAGGCGCCACCGGTCCGGCTGGCCTCGTGGAACTTCACCGGCGGCGCGTCCGGCTGACCCGGCACCGCCTCGCCCAGCCGGCACAAGTGTCCGCGGTCGCTACGAACTTGATGACGTCGACGATTCACCGGCCCGCCGGTTCATGCTCGCCAGCAAGCGATTCATGCTCGTCATCAAGTCCGTAGCGCCGCCGACCGCACGCCCCGCGCCGGTCGGCGCACCGTCCACCCCGCCAAGAAGTTGATCATGGCTTGGGTCTTTCCAACGTGCGGGACACACGGGACACTGCGTTGCGCGGCCGGGCCGCGAAGATCGGCGTAACGTGTGTCACTTAGCTGCGTCGGTTCGCCGGCGCGGTCGCATGCGTGCGCAAGACGTGGCAGTGGACGCGGTCTCGCCGGTCCGCTGACCGGTATCGGAAGCTGATCCGCCGCCCCGCGAGGGCGCCGTCAGGGAGACGACTCGAATGACATCAACGGCAACGAGGCCGCGAGGGGCGCGGGCGCGCGCCGCGATAGCGGCGAAGACGTTGCGAACGGACCGCTGGTGGTTCCAGCCACTGATCACCGTCGTCGGGCTCAGCGCCTGGGTCATCTACGCGACGGTCCGGGTCTTCATGCACAAGTGGTACTGGGTGGACCAGTATCACTACCTGACGCCGTTCTACTCGCCCTGCGTCACCGACCGGTGCGTCGAGGGCTCGTCGCACTTCGGCGCCTTCCTGCCCGGCTGGTGGATCATCCCGGACGCGGCGCTGACCCTGCCGTTCCTGCTGCTGTTCCGGCTGACCTGCTACTACTACCGCAAGGCGTACTACCGGTCGTTCTGGCTCTCGCCACCGGCCTGCGCGGTCCCCGACGGGCACCAGGCGTACGGCGGTGAGACCCGCTTCCCGCTGCTCGGCCAGAACCTGCACCGCTACTTCTTCTACGCCGCCGCGATCATCTCGATCATCAACACGTACGACGCGATCTACGCCTTCCACTCCCCGAAGGGCTTCGGCTTCGGGCTCGGCAACCTGATCCTGCTGGGCAACGTGGTGATGCTCTGGGCGTACACCGTCTCCTGCCACTCCTGCCGGCACATCATCGGCGGCCGGTTGAAGCACTTCTCCAAGCACCCGCTGCGCTACCGGGCCTGGACCGGCGTGTCCTGGCTGAATGTGCGGCACATGCAGCTCGCCTGGATCACCCTCGGCACCCTGGCGCTCACCGACTTCTACGTCATGGCGGTCGCGGCCGGGTGGTTCAACGACCTGCGGTTCATCAACTGAAGGCCCGGGACATGACTGAGACGCGAATCGAACGACACCACTACGACGTCGTCGTGATCGGGGCCGGCGGCGCCGGCCTGCGGGCGGCGATCGAGGCCCGGCTGGCCGGCAAGAAGACCGCGATCATCTCCAAGTCGCTGTTCGGCAAGGCGCACACGGTGATGGCCGAGGGCGGCGCCGCGGCGGCGATGGGAAACGTGAACGCGCGCGACAACTGGCAGGTGCACTTCCGCGACACCATGCGCGGCGGCAAGTTCCTCAACAACTTCCGGATGGCCGAGCTGCACGCGAAGGAGGCGCCGCAGCGGATCTGGGAGCTGGAGACGTACGGTGCGCTCTTCGACCGCACCAAGGACGGGAAGATCTCCCAGCGGAACTTCGGCGGCCACGAGTACCCCCGGCTGGCGCACGTCGGCGACCGGACCGGGCTGGAGCTGATCCGCACCCTCCAGCAGAAGATCGTCTCCCTGCAGCAGGAGGACAAGCGGGAGTACGGCGACTACGAGGCCCGGATCAAGGTCTTCGCCGAGACCACGATCACCGAGCTGCTGCTCGACGGCGACCGGGTCGCCGGCGCGTTCGGCTACTACCGCGAGTCCGGCGAGTTCATCCTCTTCGAGGCCCCGGCGGTGGTCCTGGCGACCGGCGGCGTCGGGCGCTCCTACAAGGTCACCTCGAACTCCTGGGAGTACACTGGGGACGGTCACGCGCTGGCGCTGCGCGCCGGGGCGACTCTGATCAACATGGAGTTCCTCCAGTTCCACCCGACCGGCATGGTCTGGCCGCCCTCGGTGAAGGGCATCCTGGTCACCGAGTCGGTCCGCGGCGACGGCGGGGTGCTGAAGAACTCCGAGGGCAAGCGGTTCATGTTCGACTACGTCCCGGACGTCTTCCGCAAGCAGTACGCGGACAACGAGGCCGAGGCGGACCGCTGGTACAAGGACCCGGACAACAACCGGCGCCCGCCCGAGCTGCTGCCCCGCGACGAGGTCGCCCGCGCGATCAACAGCGAGGTCAAGGCGGGTCGGGGTACGCCGGCCGGCGGCGTCTACCTGGACATCGCGTCCCGGCTGCCGGCCGAGGAGATCCGCCGCCGGCTGCCGTCGATGTTCCACCAGTTCAAGGAGCTGGCCGACGTCGACATCACCAAGGAGCCCATGGAGGTCGGCCCGACCTGTCACTACGTCATGGGCGGCGTCGAGGTGGAGCCGGACTCCGGGGCCGCGTACGGCACTGTGCGGGGGCTGTTCGCCGCCGGTGAGGTTTCCGGCGGGATGCACGGCTCCAACCGGCTCGGCGGCAACTCCCTCTCCGACCTGCTGGTCTTCGGCAAGCGGGCGGGCGGCCACGCCGCCTCGTACGCCGACCAGCTCACCGCCCGCCCGAAGGTGTCGGTGCCGGCGGTGGAGGCCGCGGTGGAGACGGCGCTGGCCCCGCTGCAGCGGGACACCGGGGAAAGCCCGTACACCCTCCAGCAGGACCTCCAGGCGGTGATGGGGGACCTGGTCGGCATCATCCGGCGGGAGGGCGAGCTGGCGGACGCGCTGCGGCGGCTCGCGGAGCTGCGCGAGCGGGTGGCCAAGGTGAGCGCGGCCGGCGGCCGGCGCTACAACCCCGGCTGGCACCTGGCGCTGGACCTGCGCAACATGCTGGTGGTCTCGGAGTGCACGGCGAAGGCCGCCCTGGAGCGGCAGGAGTCGCGCGGCGGGCACACCCGGGAGGACTTCCCGGCGATGGACCCGATGTGGCGGCGGGTGAACCTGGTCTGCTCGCTGGACGGCGACACGGTCCGCCTGGAGCGCAAGCCGCTGCCGAAGCTGCGCCCGGAGTTGATCCAGCTCTTCGACCGGGCCGAGCTGGCCAAGTACCTGACCGACGAGGAACTCGCCGAGTTCGACGCCCTCACCGAGGAGGCGAGCAAGTAATGGGTGCCAAGCGACAGTTCCGCATCTGGCGGGGCGACGAGGCCGGCGGCGACCTGCAGGACTACACCGTCGAGGTCAACGAGGGCGAGGTCGTCCTCGACGTGATCCACCGCCTCCAGGCCACCGACGCGCCCGACCTGGCGTGCCGGTGGAACTGCAAGGCCGGCAAGTGCGGCTCCTGCTCCATGGAGATCAACGGCAAGCCGCGGCTGAGCTGCATGACCCGGATGTCGACGTTCGAGGAGGGGGAGACCGTGACGGTCACCCCGCTGCGGACGTTCCCGGTGATCCGGGACCTGGTCACCGACGTCTCGTTCAACTACGAGAAGGCCCGGGAGACCCCGGCGTTCGCGCCGCCGGCCGACGTGGCCCCCGGCGACTACCGGATGCAGCAGGTGGACGTCGAGCGCTCGCAGGAGTTCCGCAAGTGCATCGAGTGCTTCCTGTGCCAGAACGTCTGCCACGTGATCCGCGACCACGAGGAGAACAAGCAGGCTTTCTCCGGTCCCCGGTTCTTCATCCGGGCCGCCGAGCTGGACATGCACCCGCTCGACGCGAAGACCGACCGCAAGGATTACGCGCAGGCCGAGATGGGTCTCGGCTTCTGCAACATCACCAAGTGCTGCACCGAGGTCTGCCCCGAGCACATCAAGATCACCGACAACGGGATCATCCCCATGAAGGAACGGGTCGTCGACCGCAGGTACGATCCCCTCGTGTGGCTTGGTAGCAAGATCTTCCGGAGGGGTCAGGTGCCTCAGACCAGCGCGACCAGCGGGCATTCCAGCGGTGCCGTGACCGCCAGCGCCGCCCACGGCGGAACGCACTCGCACGCCGGCGGCTCGCACGACACGCGCGCCGAGGCTCAGGCGCAGCAGGGCGTCAACTGGCACCGCGAGGTGCCGCATCCGACCGCTCCGGCGGTGGACGCCAACGGCAAGCTGCCGCTGACCGAGTTGACCTTCGACCGGGCCGCCGCGCCGTCGCCGTTCGGCGACGACGTGACCTTCCCGCTGCCGCCCGGGCACCTCAACTTCGCTCACCCGCAGCAGGACGAGCCGAAGCACTGATCAGCACGGACAGGACGACGACGGGGGCCGCGGCGAATGCCGCCGGCCCCCGTCCCGTTTTCGCCCCGGTGTCTGCTTTTCCGGCTCAGCCGTCGCTGAGCAGGGGACGCAGCGCGGCGACCACCGGCGCGTCGGCGGGGAGCCAGGGCACGCTGTCGAGTTCGGCGGCGGAGAGCCAGCGCAGGTCGGAGTGCTCGAGGGCCTTCGGCTGGTCACCATGGAGGAGGCGGGCCACGTACACCCGGAGGACGGAGCGCCCGTGGGCCATCCGGACGTCGCGGCCGACCCGCGCGCCGATCTCCACCCGTACGTCGAGTTCCTCGGCGCACTCTCGGACCAGCGCGGCGACCTCGCCCTCGCCCGGCTCGACCTTGCCGCCCGGGAACTCCCAGCGGCCGGCCACCTCGGGCGGCGCGGAGCGGGCGCAGGCCAGCACCCTGCCGTCCGCGATGATCGCCGCCCCGACGACCACCTTCGGTTCCCGTCGCTCGGCCTGCCCGTTGCCGCTTGCCCGTTCGGTCCGCACGGCCGTCCAGCGTGCCAGATCAATCGGCGGTTTGGGTACCTGAGGGCGACGTCAGGCCAGGAATACACGGAAGTGTGGGCGTGGACACACCATCCGTGCGACGACAGACTAGAGGGCGTCGACGAGGACACGGGATGGCGACGATTTGGCCACAAGCCGGCAACGACGCCTGGGAGGTGCGGTGATGCGCGTGCTGTTCAACAGCAGGTCGAAGCACGACTACCTCAGCGACGCGCTCGCCCTGCTGTCCGGGTGGACCCGCGAGGGTGAACAGATCCGCCGCATCCTCGTCCTGGACGACACCCAGCACGCCGCGCTGACCGAGCGGGTCGCGGTGGTCGCGGACGCGCTGCGGCTGCGTCCCGAGATCAGCCGCCGGGCCGACCGTACGCAGATCAAGGTGGGTCACGGCGACGGCGAGCCGCTGACCGAGGGTGAGGTCCTGCTGGCCGCCCGGATCGAGGACGCGGTCCGCGCGGTCACCGAGCCCTGAGCCGGCTGGCACGCGCCACCTACCGTCGGATGCATGGCAAGTCCGACGTACGACCGCAAGGAACAGTTCCAGCAGATCCAGAGCGGCCTACTGGCCGGCGAACAGATCATCGCCGTCTACGACGCGATCGGCACGGGCACCGGGTTCATCGGCCTGACCGACCGGCGGGTGATCATCCAGGACCGCTCCTTCGTCGGCAAGCGGTACGCCATCACCAGCATCCCATACTCCAAGATCACCAGCGTGAGCGTGGTGAGCAACAAGTCCTGGGGCGGGTCTTTCTTCTCAACGGGTGCGATCGCCATCCACGTCGGCGCCCACACCTATGAGGTCGAGTTCCGGGGCGCGCAGAAGAGCCATCACGTGCACAACGTGATCCTCCATTACATCTCCTGACCGCTACCCTGACCGGTCGTGACGGCACAGCTGGCGGCGCTCTACGACGTGGAGAACCCGTGGGGGCGCGACGACGAGTTCTTCCTCCGCCTCGCGAACCGGACCCCGGCGGCGCGCGTGGTGGACCTGGGCTGCGGCACCGGCCGGCTCACCCTGGCCCTGGCCGCCGCCGGGCACTCCGTCACCGGGGTCGAGCCGGCGCGGGCGTCCCTGGACGCGGCCCGGGGCAAGCCCGACGGCGGGCGGGTGACCTGGATCGAGGGCATCGCCGCGGACCTGCCCGCCGCCGCGTACGACCTGGCCCTGCTGACCAGCCACGTGGCGCAGGAGATCCGGGACGACGCCGAGTGGGCCGGTACCCTCGTCGAGCTGCGCCGGGCCCTGGTCGACGGGGGTCGGCTGGCGTTCGACTCCCGGGACCCGGCGGCCCGCCGCTGGGAACGCTGGAACCCGGCCCACTCCCGCCGCCGGCTCGCCCTGCCCGACGGCACCACCGTTGACGCCTGGACCGAACTGACCGAGGTACGCGACGGCCAGGTCAGCTTCCGGCACCACTACCGCTACCCGGACGGGAGGGAGCTGCGCAGCGCGGGCACGCTGCGGTTCCGGACCGAGGCGGAGCTACGGGCGTCCCTGACGGCCGCCGGCTTCACCGTCGATCGAATGTGCGGCGGCTGGGCCGGGGAGCCGGTCGGCGCGAGCCAGGACGGTGAGCTGATCGTCGTCGCCCGCGCGGCTGACCACTGTCAGCGGCGGTAGGTCAGCGCGAGGTCGAGTGCCAGTCCGCGCCGGCCGCGGACCGCTCCCAGCGCCCGTCGATGGTGTCCCCGTCGCCGCTGAGCGTCCCCACGAACCGCTGGTTGAATCCGGGCGCGACCCGCCACATCCGCCAGACAGCGTCGGATGCCGCTGCCTCATGGCGCCGCCTCCTCACGTCGAGATGCTCACGCTAGTGCCGCAGGTTCCGCGGCCATGGGACCAACCGCTGCCTTTCGAGCTGATGTCGCAGGCGAATCACCGACGGCTGGCATCCGGAGCCGGGCGCCGGCCTGCGGCGGGACCACCGCCCACGCGCGCGTCGGTGATAATCGTGCACATGCGGGGATGGATCGCGGTGACCAAGCGGTTGACCCGCAAGCCTCCGGTGCGCCGCGCGCTCCTCGCCGTCGCTGTCGGCGCCGTGGTGCTGAGCGGTGTCGCCGGCGCCAGCGCGGCGTGGATCCGCGGTGCCGCGGACGGGCACCTCTTCACCGAGACCGACGTGCCGGCGGCCCCGGTCGCTCTGGTCCTGGGCACCAAGGTGAGCGCGGACGGCACGCCCTCGCCGTTCCTCACCGGACGGCTGGAGATCGCGCAGCGGCTGTTCGACGCCGGCAAGGTGCGCGCCATCCTGGTCTCCGGCGACAACATGAACGCCGACTACAACGAGCCCGACGCGATGCGGCGTTGGCTGGTCGACCGGGGCGTGCCGGGCGACAAGGTGGTGCTCGACTACGCCGGCTTCGACACGTACGACTCGTGCGCCCGGGCGAAGCGGATCTTCGGGGTGGACCGGGCGACCGTGGTGACCCAGTCCTTCCACCTGCCTCGTGCCGTGTCGCTGTGCCGGCACCTCGGCATCGACGCCAACGGTGTGGGCGACGACACCGCCCGTCGGTACGCGCAGCGCTGGTGGATCAGCTCCACCCGCGAGTACGGCGCCTGCGTGAAGGCGGCGGTGGACGTGCTCTCCGGCCGCGACCCGGTGCACCTCGGCCGGCACGAGACCGGCGTCGAGGACGCCCTCAGGGACGGCTGACGACGGCGGTCCGCGGCCCATCCCGGGCGTGCCCTCATCTCGGTCCACTGGGCGGGTAGCCGAATCCCGGGGCCGGGCGCCGTGGCAACGGCTGGGTGGCCAACGGCAGGCCGTACCTCGGTGGTGAGCGTTACGCGGGGCCCTTCGGCGCGTACGACGACCACATCCCGCCCCGCCGGCGGGGCGGGATGAACCAGCCCGCCGTCGAGCTGGTCGAGCAGTCCGGGATCGACGGCTGGAAGATGGAGGTTGTCAGCCGATCGCGGCGTTGATCAGTACCTCGGCGGCCTGCCGGGCTTGTTTCGCGGCGTCGCTGGTCCCGGCGATGGCCGCCGTGGTCTGCGCGCCCTCGGCGAGGATGGCCAGATGTGCGGCCAGGGGCGGTGGCCCGCCGGCCTCGGCGACGAGTTCGGTCAGCCGCGCCTGGAACCCCGCCTTGTGCTCCCGCACGATCTCGGCGACGCGGGGCGCGGTGGTGCCCAACTCGCCGAAGGAGTTGATGAAGACGCAGCCCCGGAAGTCGTCCTGGTCGAACCACTGGGCCAGCGCGTCGTAGATGGCGAGCAGCCGCTGTCGGGGATCGTCACCACTGACGGCCTCCTCGATCAGGCGGTGCCACATGTCTCGCCGGTTGAGCAGGACCTGCTCGACGATGGCTTCCTTGGACGGGAAGAGTCGGTAGAGCCGTTTGAGTGGCACGCCCGACTCGGCGCGCAGGTCGTCCATGCCGACGGCGTGGACGCCGAGGTGGTAGTAGAGCCGGTCGGCGGCGGCGAGCACCCTGGCCCGGGCCTCGTCGTCACTGATTCTCTCGTTCTGCCCGCTCACTGGTTCCCTCCGCGTTCGCGTCGTATTCCCGCCGGCTCCACCCCGTGCAGTGACACTTCCCACCACCCCGACCCGGCACTGGAGGATGCGGCGAGAACGATCGTTCTCTAGGCTACAGCCAGCACGAGAGAACGATCGTTCTCTTCTCGTTTGGCTGGAGGCCCAGAGCATGCCATTCGTCACCGTCGGCTCCGAGAACCGCACCAACATCGACCTCTACTACGAAGACCACGGCACGGGCCAGCCCGTCGTCCTCATCCACGGCTACCCCCTCGACGGGCACTCGTGGGAGAAGCAGAGCGCGGCGCTGCTCAAGGCCGGCTACCGCGTCATCACCTACGACCGCCGGGGCTTCGGCCGGTCGAGCCAGCCCACCGCCGGCTACGACTACGACACCTTCGCCGCCGACCTGAAGATCCTGCTGGACACGCTCGACCTCACCGACGTCGTACTGGTCGGCTTCTCGATGGGCACCGGCGAGGTCGCCCGCTACCTCAGCACCTACGGATCGGCACGGGTGGCCAAGGCCGCGTTCCTCGCCTCGCTGGAGCCGTTCCTGCTCAAGACCGAGGACAACCCGACGGGTGTGCCGCAGGAGGTCTTCGACGGCATCCTCGCCGCCGTCACCAACGACCGGTACGCCTACTTCACCGACTTCTACCGGAACTTCTACAACACCGACGAGAACCTCGGCACCCGGCTGTCGGAGGAAGCCCTGCGCAACAGCTGGAACGTCGCCGCCGGCGCCTCCTGGTTCGCGTCCAGCGCAGCAGTGCCGACCTGGGTCACCGACTTCCGGGGAGACATTGCGAAGGTCGGCGTACCCAGCCTGATCCTGCACGGCACCGCGGACAACATCCTGCCGATCGACGCGACGGCCCGCCCGTTCCATCAACTGCTCCCCACGGCCGACTACGTCGAGATCGAGGGCGCTCCGCACGGCCTGCTGTGGACGCACGCGGACGAGGTCAATGAGGTTCTGCTCGCTTTCCTCGCCAAGTAGGCAGCGTCAACGCGGACCGGACGGCGGTGGGAACCCATCCCGTCCGGTCCACGGGCGGCGGTCGAGCCCCGACCGGCGGCCGGCCCGTGCCGGGCCGGCCGGATCGGGGCGCGGGTCAGCCGGCCGGAATGGTGGCCAGATGGAAAGGCCGCCGCCCCGGCCGGCAGCTCGGGGACATGCGCGGCCGGAACCACCTGCGCACGTCCCCGCCGGTGAACCCCGTGGCGCCGGGAGGGGGCGCTGGGGAGCGGCGCCGGCGATCGAGGGCGCCGCGGTGCTGTCGAAGGTCTGGGATCAGGGTGGGCCGCGTTTGCCGGGCTGTCGGCCTACCTCGGCGTGGTTCAGCTGATCTTGCTCGGAGGATCCTGCGCCCTGATGACCAGCGTCTCCGCGGAGCCTGTCGGCCAGCTCGCAGACGGCCGCTTCATAGCGACCGTCCGATGGGCAGGCGAAGTGGCCTTGGATCGGGGGTGCGACGGTGTCGGTGCCCTGAACGACGAGGGATCGCGGATCACGTAGTCGACGGTCGACGATCGTTCCAGGCGGCATCGGCGACGGCTGGACGTTCCCTCGGCCCGACGAGAAGATCCAGCTGCCGATCGAATCGGTGTCCCGCCAGAGGTTGATCCACCGCCAGCCGACACGCCCGCCCAGTTCCATCAGTTCGTCGTCCCCGACATACATCGGAAAGAGAGAGGCGTACAGACGCCGCAGCGGTGACCCGTCCGTCAGCAGCGCGACCCTTGGCAGCACGTCGGGCTCAAGCTGCAGCACGGCCGCCGCGGCCAGCACCGAGCCATGGCTTCGCGACGCGAGCAACACGCAGTTTCCTTCGCGCACAAGTGCCGTCGTTCGCCGGGCGAGCTCGGGCACGGCCCGCTCGGCGTAGCAGGGCGGGGCGAAGGGGTGGGCGGCCCGCGGCCAGAACATCCCCAGGTCCCAGAGGATGCCGATGTAACGGCGGAAGGCGAAGGTCCGGTAGGCGAACAGCCCGCCGATCAGCAGACCGAGGAAGACGAGCGCCATCAGGTAGCTGCCGAACTGTGTGGCGGCGTTGACGAAGTCCCGCGGCAGGCTTACCAGGTTTTCCGCCGCGATGGCGGGTTGCAGTTCCTTGAGACCCAGCGCACTGACCGCGAGACTCAGCGCGGCGACACAGGCGAACGTCACGGCCAGGGCGCCCAGCGTCTCGGTGAACTGCGCCCGCGCGATCGCCTCCTGCACCATCCTCTTGCGTCCCGCCTCCGCGGTCGATGACGTCGTCGGAAAGTCTCTACTCACGATGGCCCCCGCCGCTCGCATCCGGCCATGTCGAGTCACCAGGACCAACACGACGCCCGCCGCCAAGGCGGCGAACACGGCGACGAAGAACCCGAACATCGTCCACTTGTACCCCAGCACCGGGCTGGTCGGAAGCACGGTGGCGGTGGGTTGGTCGCGGTCGAGATAGTCGGCGACTCGATAGTTGAACTCCGTCGCGAAGATGGTGGCGAGCCCCACCGCAAAGGATGCGAAGAGGGGGGCTCCCAGCCCGTAAAAGCCCAGCCGGCTGTCCGGTTTGACACGACGTCCCCACAACGCGGCTATCGCCAGCACCGCCAGTAGAGCGAACTGCGCCGCGAACACCGCGACGACAGTCGGCCCGTGGCCGGGCAGCCCCTTCTCCACCGGCCACGGCGTGAGGTCGAACGCGGTGCGGACGAGGACGACGACGGTCAGGACAATGGAGGTGACCAGGGCGGTGCGGGCGGCAACGTCCACGCGCGCGGGGCGCCGAGTCGAGTCGATGGACCGCGGTAGGCAGAGCAAGAATACGCAGGTCACTACGACAGCCGCGGCTCCGCCCGCCAGCATGCCGTTGGCGATGGTGAAGCCCTGACTGGCTCGGGCCAGGAGAAGACTGAGGTCGAGCACCGCGAAGGCGGTCGCCACATGGATCGCGCGAAGTCGCCGCACTGCCGGCAGCGCATCCTGCCAGCCGATCGAGCCCAGCGATCTGCCGTGCCGAATGCCCTGCGGCGGAACGAAGTTCTCGTACCAGTGCCCGCAACGGGCGCCAAGTCTCCAGAGAACCACGATCGCTGCGAGGGGCAACAGCGAGAGCAAGGCCAGCCGCAGGCCGACCGGCTGACCGCCGAGCCAGGAGAACCAGTTGCGGCCGGCGAGACACTCGGACCGGGACATGCACTTGCATGCGATCAGATCCAGCGCCACCCCGACAAACGACAGGACGTACAGGGCCGTCAGGGTCAGGCCGATCAGCCGGCAGCCGATCCAGACGAGGAGGCCCTGGGTCGTCGCCCTCGGGCGCATCCAGATCGCCGTGTTGCAGAGCATGAACGGCAGAAGGAAAACCAGCGACAGCGTCCTCGCCGCGGCGCCGCTGGGCAACTCACTCCATCGGTACGCCTCTAGGACCACCCGGCACGCGCCCCGCGAGTCCCCGTAGCCGGGCCGAGGGCGGAAAAAGCCACCCTTGAGGTCACCGGCGACCTGGTGGACGTTCGGCCGGTCAAGCACCTCGTTGGCGTCGGCACCTGACACCCCGTGAACCCTGAGCTCGACCACCTCAGTCTCGCTGCGGGGAGGATTCTGGGATGGTCGCGGCTGATTGATGGCAGACTCCGACACCAAACCTCCCTGACGGGGCGCGCTCGACCGGAACGGACCGGCGCGATGCCGCGAATACCCCGCTCGTCCGCCAAACACGCCTGCGAGATGCCGCTTCGTCCCCTCGTCTCGCTGCCCAGGCTGCCGCTCCCCTCGTAGCGCGGACGCCTTGACGCCTTCGGCGGACGCAAACGCGGCATCGTCACCGACACCCTCGGCCTGCTCCTCGCCGTTGTCGTCACCGCCGCCAACACCAGCGACAACACCATCGGCATCAACCTGCTGGAACAAGCCAGGGCCATCCACTCGACCCTGGCCAAGACCGGTAATCCGTGGTCAACCGACGGGGGGTCGTCGAACGCAGCCTGGGCTGGACATGCTGCACCGACGCCTCGCCCGAGACTACGAAGCCCTATCCGACAACTCCGCCAGCATGATCCGCATCGCGATGATCGACAACTTGACCAGACGCATCACCAACGAAACCACCCCAACCTGGCGAGACAGATGAAGGCGGCATCACCCGCAAAATACGTGAATCAGCCGCCCTCTTAGAAGTCAGCGGCTCGTCGGTCCTGATCAAGCAGTCATGGAAGCAGGCCTACGAACTGCCGACCATCCCCGGTCCGGCCAGACGGTCATACGTTGAAGCGGAACTCCACCACGTCGCCGTCCTGCATGACGTACTCCTTGCCCTCGATCCGGACCTTGCCGGCGGCCTTGGCCGCCGCCATCGATCCGGCCTCGACCAGGTCGGCGTAGGAGACCACCTCGGCCTTGATGAAGCCGCGCTGGAAGTCGCTGTGGATGACCCCCGCGGCCTCCGGCGCGGTCGCGCCGACCGGGACGGTCCAGGCCCGCGCCTCCTTGGGGCCGGCCGTAAGGTACGTCTGGAGCCCGAGGGTGCGGAAGCCGACCCGGACGAGCTGGTCCAGACCCGGCTCGGACTGGCCGATCGACTCCAGCAGCTCGCGGGCCTCCTCCTCGGGAAGGTCCACCAGCTCGGACTCGATCTTGGCGTCCATGAAGACCGCCTCGGCCGGCGCCACCAGGGCGCGCAGCTCGTCGAGGAACTCGGCATTGCCCAGCTCGGCCTCGTCGACGTTGAAGACGTAGAGGAACGGTTTGGTGGTGAGCAGGTGCAGCTCGCGCAGGTGCTCCAGCTCGACCTTGGCGGCGGCGGCGCCCGCGTACAGGGTGGTGCCGCCGTCCAGGACCTCGACCGCCTTCTTGGCGGCCTCGACGGCGGCGGCCCGGTCCTTGCGGAGCTTGGCCTCCTTCTCCAGCCGGGGCAGCGCCTTCTCCAGGGTCTGGAGGTCGGCCAGGATCAGCTCGGTGTTGATCGTCTCGATGTCGTCGGCCGGAGAGACCTTGCCGTCGACGTGCACCACGTTCGGGTCGGAGAAGGCCCGCACCACCTGGCAGATCGCCGAGGCGTCGCGGATGTTCGCCAGGAACGCGTTGCCCCGGCCCTGACCCTTGGATGCGCCGCGGACCAGGCCGGCGATGTCGACGAACGAGACCGGCGCCGGCAGCACCTTCTGCGAGCTGAAGATCTCGGCGAGCTTGGCCAGCCGCTCGTCGGGAAGCCCGACCACGCCGACGTTCGGCTCGATGGTGGCGAACGGGTAGTTCGCGGCGAGCACGTCGTTCTTGGTCAGCGCGTTGAACAGGGTGCTCTTGCCCACGTTGGGCAGGCCGACGATGCCGATGGTGAGACTCACGACGAGCCAGCTTACGCGGTTCGCCGGCCGCCGCGGGCAGGCAGGTCCACCGACGCCGGGAAAGGGACGGCGGTCACGGCGCGGGCGTTGCTAGCGTGCGTCGATGAGCGAACGACTGCCCGAGCTGTACGTGGCCGTGGACGTGGAGGCCGACGGCCCGATCCCCGGGCCGTACAGCATGATCTCGCTCGGCATGGCCGTGGCCGGCCGCCCCGACCTGGCCTTCTACACCGAGCTGCGGCCGATCTCCGACGAGTTCGTCCCGGCCGCGCTGGCCGTCTCCGGGCTGGACCGGGACCGGCTGCTCCGCGAGGCCCCCACCGCCGAGGAGGCGATGCGGGCCGCCGCGACGTGGGTGAACGGGCTGCGGGCGCTCGGCCGGCCGGTGTTCCTGGCCGCCCCGGCGGTCTGGGACGGCATGTTCCTGCACTGGTACTTCGTCCGGTTCGTCGGGCACAGCCCGTTCGGCGCCACCGGTTCCGGCGTCGACCTGCGCAGCTACTGGATGGGGCTGACCGGCGTGGAGTGGCGGGACACCCGCAAGGACACGATCAAGCAGCAGCTCGACCTGACCGAGCTCCCGCACACCCACCACGCCGGGGAGGACGCGGCCGAGCTGGCCCAGGTCTTCGACGCGGTACGCCGCCGGCGGGCTCAGCCGGACTGAGCGGTCAGCAGCCGGGGCTCGATCCGGGTCTCCCGGGCGGTGCCGTCCTCGGCCCGGGAGACCTCGTAGGCGGCCACCCCCTCCTGGTCGGCCACCGCCTCCACCAGCTCGGTGCCCCGGTAGACCAGCCCGACCCCGTCGTCGGTGCAGTGGCTGGTCGGCAGGGTGCCGTCGGCGACCAGCCGGTGCATCAGCGGCCGGCGCTGCTCCTCGCTGTCGTAGTGCACGCCGTTGCCGTACGGGAGCCAGCCGAGCCCGTCGGTGAAGGGCCGCAGCTTCGGCCCGTAGCTGTCGGTGGCGCCACCCTGGTGCCAGCAGATCGACCCGGCGGAGACCCCGCCCAGCACCACGCCGGCCTGCCAGCACTCGTGCAGGATGTCCGGCAGCCCGTGCACCCGCCACACCGCGCAGAGGTTGGCGACGCTGCCGCCACCGACCCAGACGATGTCCTGGGCGAGCAGGTGGGCGCGGACGTCGTCGACGCTGGGCATCGGGAACAGGGCCAGGTGGGACGCGCGGAACCGGGTGCCGGCGAAGGCGCCGTGGAAGATGGTGAACGAGGTGGGCTGGTCACCGACCGCCTGGTTCAGGTAGCAGATCTTCGGCGCGTCGCCGGCCTGGGCCAGCTCGGCCATCAGTTCGAAGACGGGGCCGGGCTTGACGTCCCACGGGCCGCGGCGGCGGCTGCTGAAGCCCATGCTGGTGGCGACGACGGTCGGTGCGCTGGCGGGCACGGTCTCCCCCTCCGGTCGGTGACGGTCACGATCATCATGCCCGGGGCGGGGTCAGCCGGCGAGGAGGCGGGGCGCTTCCGTCGCCTCCTCGCCCCACTCGGGCAGGGCGCCGGCGGGCAGGTCGGCCGCGGCGGCGCGCGGCAGGACGAACCGGTGCGCCGCCGCCGGGCCGGCCGCGTACGACTGGTCGAGCAGCCAGCGCAGCTCGTCGACCGTCCAGCCCAGCCCGGCGCGGCGGGCGATCTCCCGCACCAGGCGCACCCCGACCCGGGTGTCGTCGTCGTAGAAGCGCATGCACCAGTGGTGCGCCCACATGCCGAGCGCGCGCAGCCCGGCCGCGTCGA
The DNA here is from genome assembly GCF_047200535.1 of Micromonospora mangrovicola. Classification (NCBI taxonomy): domain Bacteria; kingdom Bacillati; phylum Actinomycetota; class Actinomycetes; order Micromonosporales; family Micromonosporaceae; genus Micromonospora; species Micromonospora mangrovicola. The sequence goes on from NZ_JBJZOG010000022.1 coordinate 62,180, forward strand.
GCGAACCGGCGAGCCGGCCGCAGGCGGTCTCGGCGAAGGCGCGCCCCGGGTCGTCGGCCCGGTCCCGCTCGATCGCGCCGTACGCGGCCGGCGCCACCACCCGCATCCGGTCGTAGAAGCCCTGCACCACCGCGCGGTCCAGCCGTATCCGCCCCGATCGCATCAGCGGGCACCCCGCCCGGCCACGCTCGCCATTCCCCGCACCCTCTTCTCGAGTTGGTGGCGGGACCGTACCGGCCACTACCGACACTTTGTCGGCCGGAATCCGTTGCGCCGTCAGGGATGGCGGGGCCTGAGCTGGGGCGTCGTCGTCGCCGCGGGGCCGCTAGATCAGCTCGTGACGCGGCATCCCGGGGCCTCCTGGCACGCCGACACCCCGAACTGCCGCACCCCGCGTCCCGTACTGGCCCGGAATGTCCCAGCGGCTGGTGTCCGCCGTCGGGGGCACGGCGGCCCCGCACGGCCAGGTCCGAATCCCGCCAGCCGAACGCTGGACCTGCGAGGCAGGATCAATGGCGTGGAGTTGGACTTCGAGCGGTGCTACCGGGCCGTCGACAGCCGCGACCAGCGCTTCGACGGCTGGTTCTACACCGGCGTGACCTCGACCGGGATCTACTGCCGGCCATCCTGCCCGGCGGTGACGCCGAAACGACAGAACGTCCGGTTCTTCCCGTCGGCCGCCGCCGCGCAGGGTGCCGGCCTGCGGGCCTGCCGCCGATGCCGCCCCGACGCCGCCCCCGGCTCGCCCCAGTGGGACGTCCGGGCGGACGTGGTGGGGCGGGCGATGCGGCTGATCGCGGACGGGGTGGTCGACCGGGACGGGGTGCCGGGGCTGGCGGGCCGGCTCGGCTACACCGAGCGGCACCTGCACCGGATGCTCAACGCCGAGCTGGGCGCCGGGCCGCTCGCGCTGGCCCGGGCGCAACGCGCGCAGACCGCCCGGATCCTCATCGAGACCACCGGCCTGGGCATGGCCGAGATCGCGTTCGCCGCCGGCTTCGGCAGCGTCCGGCAGTTCAACGACACGGTCCGCGAGGTGTACGGGACGACCCCGTCGGAGCTGCGGGTCACCCGGGGCGGGCGGCCGGTGGCCGGCGGGGCGGGCACCATCTCGTTGCGGCTGGCGTACCGGCCGCCGCTGCACGCGGCGGCGCTGCTGGAGTTCCTCGCCGTCCGGGCGCTGCCCGGCGTGGAGGAGGTGCGCGACGGGACGTACCGGCGCGCGGTGCGGCTGCCGCACGGCGTCGGCACCGTCGCGCTGACCCCGACCGACGGGCACGTGGCCGCCACGCTGCGCCTGACCGACCTGCGCGACCTGTCGCCGGCGGTGGCCCGCTGCCGCCGCCTGCTCGACCTGGACGCCGACCCGGTGGCGGTCGACGCCACCCTGGCCGAGGAGGCGGCCCTGGCGGCGGCGGTCCGGGCGGAACCCGGCGTCCGCCTCCCGCACGCGGTCGACGGCTTCGAGATGGCCGTCCGCGCCGTCACCACCCAGCAGATCTCCCTGGCCTCCGCCCGCACCACCCTCACCCACCTGCTCAACACCGCCGCCCCGGAGCCCGTCGCCGAGGAGGGCGACGACGGGCCGGGGCTGCGGCCGTTCCCGGGCGCGGCGGAGGTGGCAGGGCTGCCGGACGAGGCGTTCCGGATGCCCGCCGCCCGGCGGGAGACGCTGCGGGCGGTGGCCCGGGCGGTGGCCGAGGGGGAACTCGACCTCGCGCCGGGCGGGGACCGCGAGGAGACCGTACGGCGGCTCGTCGCGCTGCCCGGGATCGGGCCGTGGACCGCCGGCTACGTGGCGATGCGCGCCCTCGGCGACCCCGACGTCCTCCTCCCCACCGACCTGGGCGTACGCCGGGGCGCCGCCGCGCTCCGCCTGCCCGACGACCCGAAGACCCTGAACGCGTACGCGGACCGCTGGCGTCCCTGGCGGTCGTACGCGGTGATCCGACTCTGGAGAGCGGCATGACCACACTGGACAGCACCGTCGTCCACACCCCCACCGGCCCGCTGAGCGTCCTCACCGGACCCGACGGGGCGGTACGGGCCGCCGGGTTCACCGCCCGGCCGGCGGCCCTGGTGCCGCTGATGCACCCGAGCCTGCGTGCCGAAGCGCGGGACCGGGCTGACCTCGGGCCGGTGACCGCCGCCGTCGCGGCGTACCTGGACGGCGACCTGACCGCGATCGACGCGGTCCCGGTGGAACAGCACACCGACGGCGTCTTCCTGGCGCACGCCTGGCAGGTGCTGCGCGACGTCAAGCCGGGCGAGCCGGTGACGTACACCGGGTTCGCCGGGCTGGCCGGACGGCCGGCCGCGGTGCGCGCCGCCGCGGCGGCCTGCGCCCGCAACGCCGCCGCCCTCTTCGTCCCGTGCCACCGGGTGCTGCGCACCGACGGCACGCTCGGCGGCTACCGGTGGGGGCTGGAGGTGAAGAAGTGGCTTCTCGGTCATGAGGGTCGGTTGACGGCAAGCTGACAGTGGCATCGCTCCCAGTAACCGCTACCGTCGGGTAGTGCCTGCGCAGAGCGACGGCTCCCCCGCAACGCGTCACGACGCCCGCACCCACCCGCTGCACAACCTCTGGCGGCTGCACCCCTACCTGCGCCCGTACGCGGCCGAATTCGCCTGGCTGCTGCTCGCCGCCCTGACCGCCACGGCGGCGAGCCTGGCCGTGCCGCTCGTGGTGCAGCGGGTGGTGGACGGGCCGGTGGCCCGGCACGACGGGTCCGGGCTGGTCCGGCTCGGCGCCCTCGCCCTCCTGCTCGGCCTGGCCGAGGCCGTGCTGATCTTCATCCGGCGGTGGACGCAGTCCTCCTCCTCCGTCGGCATGGAGGCGGCGATCCGGGCCGACATCTACGCCCACCTGCAACGCCTCCCGGCCGGGTTCCACGACCGCTGGCAGTCCGGCCAGCTCCTCTCCCGGATCACCAGCGACCTGTCGGTGATCCGCCGGTTCCTCTCCTTCGGCCTGCTCTTCCTGGCGCTCAACCTGGTCACCTACGCCGCCGTGGTGGTGCTGCTGATCCGGCTGCACCCGTGGCTCGGCCTGCTGGTCTCGGCCAGTGCGGTGCCGCTGTTCCTGATCAGCCGCCAGTTCGCCCGGCACTACCACGCGACCTCCCGGCGGATGCAGGACCAGCAGGGCGACGTGGCCACCCTGGTCGAGGAGACCGCGCAGGGCCTGCGCACCATGCGGGCGTACGGGCGAGGTCCGGAGCTGGCCGCCCGGTTCGCCGGTGGGGCCCGTGCACTGCACGACATCGGGATCGACAAGGCGCGGCTGCTGGCCCGGACGGCGGCGCTGTTCGACCTGGTGCCCAACCTGACCCTCGGCGTGGTGCTGGTGGCCGGCGCGGCGGCGGTCGCCCGGGGGGTGCTCACCATCGGTGAGCTGGTCGCCTTCGTCAGCCTCCAGCTCATGCTGGTCTGGCCGGTGCAGTCGCTCGGCTGGATCATCGCCAACGGGCAGGAGGCGGCGACCGCCGCCGACCGGATCCAGGACGTGCTGGACACCGCGCCGGCCATCGTGGACGCGCCGCACGCCTGGACGCTGGACCGTCGCCAGGTCCTCGGCCGGCTGCGCTTCGAACGGGTCACCTTCCGCTATCCGGGGGCCGGCCAGCCGGTGCTGCGCGAGATCGAACTGACCGTCGAGCCGGGCGAGACGCTGGCCCTGGTCGGCGCGACCGGCTGCGGCAAGAGCACCCTGCTCTCGCTGGTACCCCGGCTGCACGACGTGACCGCCGGCCGGATCACCCTGGACGGGCACGACCTGCGCGACCTGCGGCTCGGGTCGCTGCGCCGGCTGGTCGGGATGGCGTTCGAGGAGCCGACCCTGTTCTCCATGTCGGTCTGGGAGAACCTCACGCTCGGCCGGCCGGACGCCGGGGAGGAGGAGGTACGCGCCGCGTTGGCGCTGGCCCAGGCGGAGTTCGTCCACCATCTGCCGTGGGGGCTGGCCACCCGGATCGGCGAGCAGGGGCTCTCCCTCTCCGGCGGGCAGCGGCAGCGGCTGGCGCTGGCCCGGGCGGTGCTCGCCCGGCCCGCGCTGCTCGTTCTCGACGATCCGCTCTCCGCGCTCGACGTGCACACCGAGGCGCTGGTCGAGGCGGCGCTGCGCCGGGTGCTCCGGGACACCACCGCCCTGTTGGCGGTGCACCGCCCCTCCACGGTGGCGCTCGCCGACCGGGTCGCCCTGCTCGACGGTGGGCGGGTCGCCGCCGTCGGCACCCACTCGGAGCTGCTGGCCGGCGTGCCCGCGTACCGGGCGGTGCTCTCCGCCGAGCCGGAGCGTCAGCACGACGGAGTCGGCCTGGTGCGCTCGTGACCGACCCCCCGGCGGGCGGGCCGTCCCCGGTCCCCCGGCCGCGTCCCGCCCCGGACGGCGACGATGTCGACCTGTCCCGTTGGCGGGGCCGGGCCACCGATCCGGACGCCGACCGCAGCCGGGCGGAGGACAGCACCCCGGCGGCGGTGGCCCGGCTCCGCGCCCGCAGCCGGGCACTGCTCGGCCGGTTGCTGCGCCCGCACCGGGGCCGGCTCGGGCTGGCGGTCGCCCTGCTGCTGATCCAGAACGCCGCCGCGATGGCCGGGCCGTACCTGGTCATGCTCGGCATCGACCGCGGCATCGGTCCGCTGCGCGCCGGTGACGCCGGCCCGCTGATCGCCGTCGCCACCGCCTTCGCCGTCGCCGCCGGCGCCGAGTACCTGGCCCGGCGCGGCTTCCTCACCCTCGCCGCCCGGATCGGCCAGGCCGTCCTGCTCGACCTCCGCCGCCGGGTGTACGTCCACTTCCTCCGCCTCGACGTCGGCTTCCACGAGCGCTACACCTCGGGCCGAATGGTCTCCCGGTTGACCAGCGACCTGGACTCGATCGCCGAGCTGGTCGACGGCGGGATCGACAAGCTGGTGATGGCGGCGCTCTCGGTGCTGTCGGTGGCCGGCATCCTGCTCTGGCTGGACCCGCCGCTGGCCGCCGTCAACCTGCTCGCCTTCCCGTTCCTGTTCCTGCTGTCCCGCTGGTTCGCCCGCGCCTCCGCCGGGGCGTACCGCCGGACCCGGGAGACGGTGGCGCTGGTAATCGTCCACTTCGTCGAGTCGCTGCGGGGCATCCGGGCGGTGCAGGCGTACCGGCGGGAGTCGCGCAACCAGCGCATCTTCGCGGCGGTGAACGACGACCACCGGCAGGCCAGCCTGGCCGCGTTCCGGCTGATCGCGGTCTACTCGCCGGGCATCCGGCTGATCGGCAACCTGACCGCCGCGCTGGTGCTCGGCTACGGCGGTGCCCGGGTGCTGGGCGGCCGGACGGAGGTCGGCGTGCTCGCCGCGTTCCTGCTCTACCTGCGCCGCTTCTTCGAGCCGATGGAGGAGCTGAGCCAGTTCTACAACGCCCTCCAGTCGGCCACGGCCGCCCTGGAGAAGCTGGCCGGGGTGCTCGACGAGCGGCCGGCGGTGGCCGAGCCGGAGCGGCCGCGGCCGCTGCCCGCCGGCCCGCCTCGGGGCACGGTGGCCTTCCGGTCGGTCACCTTCGGCTACCGGCCGGAGGCGCCGATCCTGACCGGGCTGGAACTGACCGTGCCGGCCGGGCAGACCGTCGCTCTGATCGGGCCGACCGGTGCCGGCAAGTCCACCGTCGCCAAGCTGCTCGCCCGGTTCCACGACCCGGCCGCTGGCACGGTCAGCCTGGACGGAATCGACCTGCGGGACCTGGCCGACGCCGAGCTGCGCCGGGCGGTCGTCCTGGTGACCCAGGAGAACCACCTGTTCAGCGGCTCGGTGGCGGAGAACATCCGGTTCGGCCGGCCGGACGCCGACGACGCGGCGGTGGAGGCCGCCGCTCGGGCCATCGGCGCACACGGGTTCGTCGCCGCCCTCCCCGACGGGTACGCCACCGACGTGCACCGGCGGGGCGGCCGGCTCTCGGCCGGGCAGCGCCAGCTCGTCGCGTTCGCCCGGGCGTTCCTGGCCGACCCGCGGGTGCTGATCCTGGACGAGGCCACCTCGTCGCTGGACGTACCCACCGAGCGTCTGGTGCAGCGGGCGCTGCGCAGTGTGCTGCGGGACCGCACCGCCGTGGTCATCGCGCACCGGCTCTCCACGGTGGAGACCGCCGACCGGGTGCTGGTGCTCGACGGCGGCCGGATCGTGGAGGACGGGCCGCCGGCCGAGCTGGCCACCGCCGGTGGCCGGTACGCCGCCCTGCACCGCCAGTGGCGGGATTCGCTGATCTGACCCGGCTCCCCCGGCCCCGCGCGGGTCCCCGCCGGCACCCGTCGCCGGGCTAGACTCCCGTGGTCGATCGGCTGGACGGTCGGCCGACCCCGGCCGACCGACCGTCCAGGGTGACGGACCGATCGGGCAGCGCCGAACGACACGGGGAGGTTAGGGCGTGCGGATCCGACGACGGGTGATTCTCGCGGCGGCTGTGGTGGTGGGCACGGTGGGCGCGGCGACCGCAGTCGCGGCGACCCGGCCGACCGAGGTGGACACGGTGCCCACCGCGTCCTCGGTCAGCGGCACGCAGGCGCGCACGTCGGCCCCGGCCGGCGCGGCGACCACCTCGGCGGACGCGCCGTCCACGGCGGCGCACGGCGGCCGCGCCGGCCGCGGCACGCCGGCGTCCGGCGCGGGCCTCCGGTCCGTGGCCGCCACCGCCCGGCCGGTGGCGGAGGTGGCGCAGGACGCGCCCGCGTCGGTGTCGTACCTCGCCGGCCGCTACCGCGTCTCCCGTGACGAGGCGGCCCGGCGGGTCGCCCTCCAGGAACTCTCCGCGTCGCTCGCCGCGTCGCTGGCCGCCGGCTTCCCCGACACGTACGCCGGGATGTGGCTGGACCAGGCCCACGGCGGCGTGCTCACCATCGGGGCGACCAGCACCGCGCCGATCGCCACGGCGGTCGCCGGGCTGCCCGACGCCGCCCACATGAAGGTGGTGCCGGTCCGGTACCCGCTGCGTCGGCTCACCGAGGCGGCGGCCCGGCTGGCCGCCGACCTGTCGGTGACCGCCGGCACCGACGTGGTGGTCGACGAGCAGGCCAACGAGGTCGTGGTGTTCACGGGCGACGTGCTCGCCGCCGACGACGCCCGGCTGGCCGGGGCGCTGGCGGCCGCCGGGGTGCCGGCGCGGGCGCGGCTCCGGAAGGATCCGTCGGCGATCCTCAAGTCCTGCGACCCGCGCTACTGTGCCCAGGCGCCGATGCGGGGCGGCATCCGGCTCGACATCCCGCGTGACGACGGCACGGTGGGCGGCTGCACCAGCGGGTTCAACCTGCGGGCCAGCAACGGCGCGTACTACGTGCTCACCGCCGGGCACTGCGTGGTGGGCGGCCGGCACCAGCACGTCGACCAGACCTGGCACCAGTTCCTCGGGCCGAAGGTGCCGGTGGGCGTCGAGTCCACCAGCCCGGTGCTGGCCGAGAACACCACCCTGCCGAACGACTACGCGGCGCTGCCGTACCAGGCCGACGCCCGTGACCTGTGGGCGTACCCGCAGCGACCCACCACCGACGCGCCCAGCCTGGTGAACTACTGGTGCGTGGCGGACAACCCGGCCTGCGCCACCAGCGGCAGCCACGACGTGAACGTCACCGGGGTCACGCCGTACGGCTCGGTGCAGACCGGCTGGATCGCCTGCGCCACCGGCTCCGCGTACACCCCGAAGGCCGGCGAGACGTACGTCGACTCGGGCGCGGGCGCGGGGTACGTTCCTGGCACCCGCTGCGGCGAGATCATCTCAACGGCGGGCGGCGGCATCACCGTGCGGGTCTGCGCCCGGCCGGGCGACAGCGGCGGCCCGCTCTTCACCGAGTCCGACGGGAAGGCGCTGGGCATCCTGCACGACGGCGACCCGGGCAGCGGCCCGTGCACCAACCCGGACGAGAAGAACACCTACGCACCGGTCTCGCTCATCGTGGACCGGCTGAACGCCCGCACCGGTCTCGGCTTCCAGGTCACCACCCGGGGTCCGCTGCGCGAGCCGATCGCCTCGTCGAACCGCTAGTAGCGCCGGGGCGCAAACCAGTGGGTCCGGCCGGGCCGCCCGCCTAGGATCGACGGATGACCGATACGGCGAGGACGGCCCGCGCCGGCGTCCCCGAGCGTCCCACTCTGGACGGCATCGAGGAAGCCTGGGCGCGCCGCTGGCAGGAGGAGGGCACGTACGCGTTCGACCGCACGAAGGAGCGGCAGGACGTGTACGCGATCGACACCCCGCCGCCGACCGTATCGGGCGAGCTGCACATGGGGCACGTCTTCTCCTACACACACACCGATACGGTGGCCCGGTTCCAGCGGATGCGCGGCCGGACGGTCTTCTACCCGATGGGCTGGGACGACAACGGCCTGCCCACCGAGCGGCGGGTGCAGAACGTGTACGGCGTGCGCCCCGACCCGGGCCTGCCGTACGACCCGGACTGGGTCCCGCCCGCCGCCCCGGTGAGCGAGGCGGTCCGGAAGAACCCCGTCTCGATCTCCCGGCGCAACTTCATCGAGCTGTGCGAGACGCTGACCGCGGAGGACGAGAAGGTCTTCGAGGCGCTGTGGCGGCGGCTCGGGCTCTCGGTCGACTGGTCGCTCACGTACACCACCATCGGGCGGCTGGCCCGGGCGACCAGCCAGCGGGCGTTCCTGCGCAACCTGGCCCGGGGCGAGGCGTACCAGGCCGAGGCGCCGACGCTCTGGGACGTCGGTTTCGCCACCGCGGTCGCACAGGCAGAGCTGGAGGATCGGGAGCGGCCCGGGGCGTACCACCGGCTGCGGTTCCACGCGCCGGGCGGCCGGGAGGTGCTGATCGACACCACCCGGCCGGAGCTGCTGCCGGCCTGCGTGGCGCTGGTCTGCCAGCCCGGCGACGAGCGGTACGCGGACCTGGTCGGCAGGTCGGTGCGCAGCCCGGTCTTCGGGGTCGAGGTGCCGGTGCACGCGCATCCGCTCGCGGACCCGGCCAAGGGCACCGGCATCGCGATGGTCTGCACTTTCGGGGACCTGGCCGACGTGACCTGGTGGCGGGAGCTCCAGCTCGACACCCGGGTGGTGATCGGCCGGGACGGCCGGCTGCTGCCCGAGCCGCCGGCCGGCGTGCCCGCCGAGCCGTACGCGGCGTTGGCCGGGCAGACCGTGAACGGCGCCCGGCGGACGGTGGTGGAGCTGCTGACCGACGCGGGTGACCTGGTCGGCGAGCCGCGCCCGATCACCCATCCGGTGAAGTTCTACGAGAAGGGCGACCGGCCGCTGGAGATCGTCTCCACCCGGCAGTGGTACCTGCGCAACGGCGGGCGCGAACCCGAATTGCGGGAGGAACTGCTGGCCCGGGGCCGCGAGCTGCGTTGGGTGCCGGAGCACATGCGACACCGCTACGAGCACTGGGTGGCCGGTCTGACCGGTGACTGGCTGGTCAGCCGGCAGCGCTTCTTCGGGGTGCCGGTGCCGGTGTGGTACCGGCTCGACGACGCTGGCGAGCCGGACTGGGCACAGCCTCTCACACCGGACGGGTCGGCGCTCCCGGTCGACCCGTCCAGCGAACCTCCGCCGGGCTACCAGGAGGCGCAGCGCGGGCTGCCGGGCGGCTTCGTCGGTGACCCGGACGTGCTGGACACCTGGGCCACCTCGTCGTTGACCCCGCAGCTCGTCGCTGGTTGGGAGACCGACGCGGACCTGTTCCGCCGGGTCTTCCCGATGGACCTGCGCCCGCAGGGGCACGACATCATCCGGACCTGGCTGTTCGCCACGGTGGTCCGGTCCCACCTGGAGCACGGCGTGCTGCCCTGGCGGGACGCGGTGCTCTCCGGCTGGATCCTCGACCCGGACCGGAAGAAGATGTCCAAGTCCAAGGGGAACGTCGTCACCCCGATGGACCTGCTCGTGCAGCACGGCTCGGACGCGGTGCGGTACTGGGCGGCCAACGGCAAGCCCGGGATGGACCTGGCCTTCGACCAGGCGCAGATCAAGGTGGGCCGCCGGCTCGCCACCAAGCTGCTCAACGCGTCGAAGTTCGTTCTCGGGCTGGGCGCCGCCGACGCGCTGCGCGCTCCGGCCACCGAGCCGCTGGACGCCGCGATGCTCGCCGAACTCTCCGCAGTGGTCGCCGCCGCCACCAGCGCCTTCGACGGATACGACCACACCGCCGCGCTGATGGCCGCAGAGGCGTTCTTCTGGCGGTTCTGCGACGACTACATCGAGCTGGTGAAGGAGCGCGCCTACGGCACCGGGCCGGGGGCGGACTCGGCCCGGGCGGCGCTGGCGACCGCGCTGTCGGTGCAGTTGCGGCTCTTCGCGCCGGTGCTGCCCTTCGTCACCGAGGAGGTCTGGTCCTGGTGGCGGTACGGCTCGGTGCACCGCGCGACCTGGCCCACCACGTACGAGGTGGGTCGGGCCACCCAGGGGCCGGGCGACCCGGAGCTGCTACGGCTGGCCGCGGACGCGCTGGGGCAGGTGCGCCGGGCCAAGTCCGAGCGGAAGCTGTCGATGAGGGCGGAGGTGCCGCTGGCCGAGGCGCTCGGCCCGGCCGCCCTGCTCGACCGGCTCACGCTGGTCGCCGACGATGTCCGCGCGGCCGGCCGGATCGCGAAGCTCGACCTCCTCCCCGATCGCACCACCGAACTCGTCATCGCCTGCGCCTTCTGACCCCACCCACCCCACCCCGAGATCCGCAGTGATTCACGGAAAGAGTGGCCTCGGCGGCGCGAATGGCCACTCTTTCCGTGAATCAGCGGCCTACGGGCAGGGGTGGGGCGGGTGGGGTCAGCTCGTTTCGCCGGCCACGCTGAACGAGCGGAGGCGGTCGATGGCCAGCACGGTGGAGCCGACCGCCACCAGGGCGGTGAGGATCCCGGCGACGGGGACCGAGACGGTGGTCCCGAGCAGGCCGGTGGGGGCCATCCGGTCGGTCAGGGCGATCACCCACTGCTGGATGGAGAGCACCTTCGTGCCATCCACGAACCGGCCCAGCAGCCCTTCCCAGATCAGCACGTAGACCAGGCCGAGCAGCACCGGCCGGCGGGTGAGCAGGCTCAGCGCCAGGAACAACGCGGAGTAGGCCAGCGCGCCCAGCGCCGATCCGGCGGCGAGCGCCAGGCCGAGGCGGACCGAATCGGCGAGCACACCCGCGACGTAGAGCGGGACGGCGACGGTGGCCGCGCTGACCCCGGCCGCCACCGCCAGCTTGGGCAGCACGATCTGCCAGCGCGGCAACGGCTTGGTGAGGATGTGCACCACCGTGCCGTCGTCGATCTCGGCGCCGAGCACGCCGGTGCCCACGATCAGCGCCACCACCGGCAGCACCACGGCCAGCCCCAGCCCGACCAGCACCGGCGGGCCCCAGTGCCTCGGGTCGACGCCGAGCGAGCGGGAGACGATCGCGAGCACCAGCAGCACCGCGGGCAGCGGGAGCAGCAGCAGGAACCGGCGCCGGCCGAAGAGCCCGCGCGCGGTGATCCAGGTAACCGTCGACATGTCAGGCCCCCACCAGGTAGGAGAAGACGCTCTCCAGCGATTCGTCCTCGGGCGTCAGCAACCGGACCCGGACGCCCCGGGCCAGCGCGATCTTCGGCAGCGCCCGGGTGAAGGCGCCGTAGTCCCCGGCCCGGACGGTCAGCCCGTCCCGGCCCAACTCCACTCCGGTCACCGACGCCTCGGCGATCAGCGCGACCGCGAGGGCCCGGTCGTCGGTGGAACTGACCCGGAAGACGTGCGGCCGGTTGGTCATCAGCCGGCGGATGGTCCGGTAGTCACCGGAGGCGGCCAGCCGCCCGGCGACCATCACCTGCACGGTGCCGGAGACCTGCTCGACCTCCTCCAGGATGTGCGAGCTGAACAGGATGGTCCGGCCGGCGTCGCCGAGCCGGTGCAGCAGGGCCATCATGTGCAGCCGCTGCCGCGGGTCCATCCCGTTGAAAGGCTCGTCGAGCAGCAGCACCGTCGGATCGTGCACCAGCGCGGCGGCCACCCGGGTCCGCTGCCGCATACCCTTGGAGTACGTGCCGATCCGCCGGTCCTGGGCGTCGGCCATCTCGACCAGGTCGATGGCCCCGCGGGCCGCCGCCTCCGGGTCGGGCAACCGGTGCAGCTTCGCGCTGGCCAGCACGAACTCGTACCCGGTGAGGAAGGTGTGCACCGCCTCCCGCTCGCTGACCAGGCCGAGACGCCGGTAGACGCCCGGGTTGCGCCAGGTCGGCTCGCCGTCCAGGGTGACCGTGCCGCGGGACGGGGCGAGGAATCCGGCCATCATGTGCAGCAGGGTGGTCTTTCCGGCACCGTTCGGTCCGAGCAGGCCGGTCACGCCCGGCCCGAGCCGCATGGTGACGTCGTTGACCGCCACCACGTTGCCGTACCAGCGGGACACGCCGGCGAGGTCGAGGGCGGCGGCCGTGGCCGACGGGGCCGCCACCTCCGCGCTGATCGTGGTCATCGGGCGGCCACCTTCCGGTATCGCAGCAGCAGCAGGGTGACGCAGGCGGCGACCAGCAGCACCGCGACGGCCCCGTAGACCGGGCCGAAGTCGCCGATCGGGACACCGCCGCCCCGCCCCTCCGGCACCAGCAGGTCACCGAGCGCCCAGGTGCCCACCCCGGCGACCAGCGTCGAGGGCGAGGCGAGGAAGGCCAGCTCGTTGACCGTCCGGGACGGCATGATCGACAGTACGCCGACGATCGGCGCGGTCATCAGGAAGACCGCCACGATCCCGCCGGCGGCGAACGCCCGCTTGCCGGTCAGTGAGGCGATCAGCAGGCCGATCGACGCGAAGACCGCCGCCCAGAGCCCGGCGTAGAGCAGACCGGGCAGCAGGTCGAGCAGCTCGTCCCAGACCCCACCCATGCCGCTGTCGGTGGTGAACGCGGCGCCGAGGAACATCACCAGCTGCGGTCCGCCGAGCAGCAGCCACAGTGCGGTCATCAGGCTGAGCAGCTTGGCCAGCGCGTAGTCGCCGCGCGGCAGCGGCCGGGAGAAGTAGAGCGGCAGCACCCCGCTGCGCAGGTCGCGGGAGACCAGCTCGGGGGCGGCCACCGCGACGAACAGGATGACCAGCCAGCTCATCGCGTCGGCGAACTGGGCGTACGTCCACACCACCTGGCCGATCTGGCTGCGGACCGCGGTGATCCCCGCGGCCACCACGGTGACGATGCCGACCACGAGCCACGGGAAGATCTTCGACTTGGCGCTGCGGCCCAGCCCGAAGACGGTGCGCAGGCCGTGGCCGTAGAGCGCGCCGAACACCTGCCGGCGGCCCAGTCGGGGGCCGGTGTAGCGCTGGTACCCGATGTCGTGGATGACGCCGGTCGGGTCAGGCATGGCTGGGCTCCCTCGTGGCGAAGAGTTCGGCCACCCGGTGCCGGCGCTGGTCCAGCCGGTGCAGCGGCAGGTCCAGCTCGGCGACCGCGCCGAGGATCTTGTCGTACGTGCCCTCGTCGGCGAGCGGGACGAGCAGCATCCGGCCCTCCCGGGTGACCGGCAGGGCGAGCGCGGCGAGCCGGGTGGCCAGCTCCTCCGTGCCCTCGCTGACCTCGACGGCGAGCACGTCGGTGGCGGAGGTCATCGCGGCGACCCGGTCGGCGCGCAGCAGCCGGCCGCCGTCGATGGCGACCAGCGTGTCGCAGATCCGTTCCACCTCGCCGAGCAGGTGCGAGCAGACCAGCACGGAGATGCCGAACTCGGTGCCGATCCGGTGGATGAGGCCCAGCATGGCGTCCCGTCCGGCCGGGTCGAGGCCGTTGGTCGGCTCGTCGAGCAGCAGCAGGTCGGGGTCGTGCACCAGCGCCTGGGCCAGCTTGACCCGCTGCTTCATGCCGGTGGAGTAGCCGCCGACGGCGCGGTGGCGCTCCTCGTGCAGCCCCACGTGGCGCAGCGCCTCGGAGGCCCGTTCCCGGGCGACCGTGCGCGGCAGGCCGCTCATCCGGCCCAGGTGGGTGACCAGTTCGGCGGCGGAGAGGTCGGGCGGCAGGGCGTCGTGTTCGGGCATGTAGCCGACCCGGGCCCGGACGGCCGCCGGATCGGTGGTGGGGTCGAGGCCGAGCACGGAGACCCGACCGCTGGTCGGGGCGAGCAGGCCCAGCAGGATCTTGATGAGGGTGGACTTGCCGGCGCCGTTCGCACCGACCAGCCCGATGATCCCCGGCTCGACCGACACCGTGAGGTCGGTCAGCGCGGTGACCCGACCTCCGTACGTCTTGGTCAGCGACTCGGTCGCGAGCAGTGTCACGACCCCCAGCGTAGGTAGTCGCGGCGGTTCATGGGACCGACTGCGACCCCGGCGATTCCCTGATCCCCGGCGATTCGGCCCCTAGGTGTCACCGCCCGCGGTGAACTATTGGTAACCAACATTGCAACCGGGGCAGCCGCTCCGGCGTCCATCATGGAAAGCTGTCGTTGCCGGCCCGGATCGATCAAATCAAGGACACGGATGACCCTCGACGCGGCCTGTCCCAAGGTGAGCGTGGTGGTGCCCACCCACAACTGCGGAACACACATCGAGCGGCTCGTGGCGTCGTTGTCACGCCAGTCGCTGCCACCCGCGGAGTTCGAGGTGATCTTCGTTGACGACGGGTCGACCGACACCACCCCGCGCCGCCTGGCCGAACTGGCCGCCGCCCACCCGCACTTCCACGTGGTGCACCAGGAGAATTCGGGGTGGCCGTCCCGGCCGCGCAACGTCGGCGCGGAGCGGGCCCGGGGCGAGTACGTCTTCTTCGCCGACGACGACGACTGGTTCGCGGACGAGGCGCTCGAACGGCTGTACGCCTGCGCCCGCACGTACGACGCCGACATCGTGGTCGGCAAGATGGCCGGACACCGGCGCGGCGTCCCGCGGGAGCTGTTCCGCAAGAACCGGTTCGACGCCACTCTGGCCAACGCCCCACTGATCGACAGCCTGACCTGCCACAAGTTGTTCCGCCGCGCGTTCCTGGACAAGCACGAGCTGCGGTTCCCGGAGGGTCCGCACCGCCGGTTGGAGGACCACCGCATGGTCGTGCGGGCGTACCTGCTCTCCGGGCGGACCTGCGTGCTCGCGGATTACACCTGCTATCACCACCAGCGCCGCACGGACGCGGGCAACGTGACCGCCAACCGGCTCGACCCGGCGGAGTACTACGCCGGGCTGCGCGGGGCGCTCGACATCGTGGACGCCCACGTTCCGCCCGGCGCGCTGCGCGACCGGCTGCACCGGCGGTGGCTGCGCAACGAGATGGTGGAGCGGCTGCGCGGACGCCGGATGACCGACGCGCCGCAGGACTGGATCGAGCAGGTCGCCGGGGAGATCCGGCAGATCATCCGGGAACGGTTCGCCCCGGGGGTCGCCGCCGGCCTGCCGCCGCTGCACCGGGCCATCGCGGCCCTCGCCGAACAGGGTCGGGTGGCGGACCTGCACCGGTTGGCCGAGTGGGAGGCGGGCGTCCGGGCGTGCGGTTCGGTGCGGCGCTGGAAGGTCGTGGGGACGACCCTCGCGGTCACCGTCGAAGCCGAGCTCCGGGCCGGGGACGAGCCGATCTGGTTCGGCGCCGACGGCAGGGACCTGCCGGTGTTCCCGGTGGACGGCGTCGAGCCGCCGCCGGGAGCCGCCCCGGCCGGCCGGCCGAAGGTGGACCTCGTCGTCCGGAACCGGGAGACCCAGGAGGAGGTCTTCCTGCCGGTCAGCGTCGACACCGAGCGCGTACCGGAGGGGGATGTCCTGCGGATCCGGCACCGGGCGACCGCCACGGCGGACCTCGCCGCGCTGAACGGCGGCCGGACCCGAGGCACCTGGCAGCTCAAGGCCCGGGTGACCGGCGCGGGGTGGACCCGGGACGTCCGGCTGCCGCTGCTCGTGCACTGCGCCGCGGACGGCGCCCCGCCCCGGGTGGAGGACGAGCGGGCGTTCTGGTCCCGGCTCCGCCGGGCGGTGGCGCGCCGGCTGGGCCGCCGACCGGCCCTCCCGGCGGCGGTAATGGTTCCGTAAGCGCACGCCCCGGTGACCGGCGCCACCCGACGCGGAAGACTCGGCGCATGCTCACCCGTCTGGTCCACGCGCCGCTGACCTGGATCGTGGTCGCCGTGATCGGGGCCGGGACCGCGTTCGGGCTGTTCTGGTTCCAGCCCTGGAAGCTGGTCACCGACACCGAGGTGCACGAGACGCTCAGCGAGGTCGGCGCCGGCCCGTCGGCCGGGCCCGGCACGCCGGCGCTGGTCAGCCGGGGCGATTTCGTCACCCACGAGCACGAGACCCGGGGCAGCGCCCGGATCGTCCGTGCCGCCGACGTTCGGTACCGGCTGGAACTGGTCGGACTGGACACCTCGAACGGTCCGGATCTGCACGTCTGGCTGACGGATCAGCCGGTTCGCACCGGCCCGTCCGGTTGGCGCGTCTTCGATGACGGACGCCACGTCGCGCTTGGCGCGCTGAAGGGGAACCGGGGCGACCAGGCGTACGAGATCCCGGCCGGAATCGGCCTCGCCGGGCTGACCAGCGTGGCCATCTGGTGCGAGCGGTTCGCCGTGTCGTTCGGCGCCGCTCCGCTCGCCCCGGCGGGCTGACCCGACGGCCCGGCCGCTCCCCGCCCGCTCCCCCGCCGGCGACCGCGAGGGGAGTGGCGCTCTCGACCGATCGCCGGTCGGCTGAGAAACTGTGGGCCGGTCGGCGAGTTGGGGGTTCGATGAGCAACGGGTGGGTGCTTCCCGAGGATGTGCTGCGGGACGCGCCGACGTACGCACCGCGCACCGGTGAGCTGGCCGATCTGGAACTGCTGCTGACCGGAGCGTACGCCCCGCTGACCGGGTTCATGAGCCGTGCCGACCTGGCCTCGCTGAGCCGGCGCGGGCGGCTCGCCGACGGCACGCCCTGGCCGGTGCCGGTGACCCTGCAGGTGCCGGCGGCGCTGGCCGAGCGGCTGATGCTGGGCGACCCGCCGCAGCGGGCCCTGGTGCTCACCGACGGTGAGGGCGCCCCGGTGGCCGCCATGGACGTGACGGACGTCTGGCCGGTCCGCGAGGGGATCGCCGGCGTGGGTGGCACGGTTCGCCGGCTGGGTGACGGTGGGCACGGGCCGTTCCAGCGACTGCGGCGCAGCCCCGAGGAGATCAAGGCGCTGCTGCCCCCGGGCCGGGTGCTCGGCGTCTTCGCCGATCGTCCGCTGCACCGGCCGCAGCTCGCGCAGATCGCGCACGCCGCCCGTACCCTGGGCGCGCACCTGCTGGTGCTGATTCCGGCGGGCGAGGAGGCGACCGGCGGGCTGCCGCCTGAGGCGCTGGTCCGCTGCGTGTTCGCGGCCCGGGACCGGATGCCCCCGGCCACCCTGGTGGCGGTGCCGCTGGCCCGGCGCCGGGACGAGATCAGCGACGCCCTGCTGCGCGCCCGGGTGGCCGCCGCGTACGGGGTGACCCACCTGCTCTCCACCGAGGGCATGCTCTCCGGGGCCGGGCTGCGGGTACTGGTGCCTCGGGAACTGGCGTACGACAACCGGGACGGGCAGTGGCGCTGGCGGGAGGACATCCCGCCGCGCAACCGGCGGCTCGCGCTCAGCCAGGAGGAGATCGACGACCTGCTGGACCGGGGCTTCCCGCTGCCCGAGTGGCACACCCCGCCGGCGGTGGCCAAGGAACTGGCCCGCGCCCGCCCGCCGCGCCGGCACCGGGGCCTGGTGGTCTTCCTGACCGGCCTCTCGGGCTCCGGCAAGTCGACCATCGCCCGCGGGTTGGCCGACGTGCTCCGCGAGATCGGCGATCGCACCATCACTTTGCTCGACGGGGACGTGGTGCGCCGGGAGCTCTCCGCGGGGCTGGGCTTCAGCAAGGCCGACCGGGACGCCAACGTCCGCCGGATCGGCTGGGTGGCGGCCGAGATCGCCCGGCACGGGGGCGTCGGCATCTGCTGCCCGATCGCCCCGTACGCGGCGGCCCGGGCCACCGCCCGGGAGATGGCGCACGCCGCCGGGGCCGGCTTCCTGCTGGTCCACGTGGCCACCCCGCTCGCCGTCTGCGAGCAGCGCGACCGCAAGGGCCTGTACGCCCGGGCCCGGGCGGGCCTGCTCACCGGGATGACCGGCATCGACGACCCGTACGAGGAGCCGACCGACGCCGACCTGGTGGTGGACACCACGGACCTGACCGTCGAGGAGGCGGTGCAGCGGGTGATGGACCACCTGACCGAGACCGGTTGGGTGGAGCCCCGCCTCCAGTCCACCTGATCCTCCGCGCCACCCGACCGGAGGGGGGGGGGGGGGGGGGGGGGGGGGGGGGGGGGGGGGTTTGTGGGGGGGGGGGGGGGGGGGGGGGGGGGGTTGGTAGCCTGGGGGGGGGGGGGGGGGGAAGGAGAGCCGGCAAAGCCACACACCAACACACCAAAGTGCTGC